>NZ_JBEXXN010000027.1:0-82847 GCF_040630445.1 Streptomyces sp. NPDC005805 | reverse complement strand
CACACATGACGGTGATCTTCGCGAACTCTCAGACCGCGAAGATCACCACCGTCGACTACAAGCAGCAGTTGATCAATTACCCAACACTTTCTCAGCCGGTCCAGGCCGGGGGCTGGTAGCAGAAGGTGGGCGTGAGGGCGGGGTCCGGCGCCGGGAAGGTGCGGTGGAACAGCTCGGTCGTCGATCCGGCCGTGGGCGGGACCAACCAGGCCCAGTCCGCCGGGACCTCCCGCCCCGAGCACCGCTCCCGTTCCAGGTGCCGGACCATCTGCTCCGAGGCCGTGTGGTGGTCGACGATCCGGACCCCGGCGGCGCGGAAGCTGTGGAGCACGGCGCAGTTCAGCTCGGTGACGGCCCGGTCCCGCCAGAGGGTGTCGTTGCGCGCGGTGTCCAGGCCCAGCCTCCCGGCGACCACCGGCAGCAGGTTGTAGCGGGCGGTGTCCCCGAGGTCCCTGGTACCGATCTCGGTGACCATGAACCAGCCGCTGAAGGGGGCCGCCGGGTATTCGACGCCGCCGATCAGCAGGCACATGTCGCTGATGGCGGGATTGGCGTACCAGCGGATGCCGAGGCCGGCGAACCAGGGCAGGTCCGGGTGGGTGATGTCCACCTCCAGCACGGCGTCGTCGGGCAGGGGGTGCAGCAGGGGCGGCCGGCCGGGTTCCTGGACCACCAGGGGCAGACGCTCGAAACGTGCGCCCGAAGGGCGCCAGCCGTGCGGTTCCAGAGCCGCGACGAGGGCCTCGTTGACAGGGTCGTCGGCGTAGTTGAGGAGCTGTCGGTTCCACAGCCGCAGGCACGGTTCGCCGCCGGGGCCGCGCGGTGCGAACACGGTCAGCGCGGGCCGCAGTCCGCCGCCGTTGGTGGAGTGGCGCAGATGCTCCACACATGCCTCGGCGACCTGCCGGGCGGTGCGCAGGTGCCGCTGGTCCAGGACGGTCAGGGCGGGGGCGTGCAACCGCCCCACGCAGCGGGCGCTGTTGCGCCAGGCCATCAGGGCACCGGTGCGCAGTTCGGCCGCGGTGTGCCGGTAGGTGCCCGTCTCCTCGATCTCCGCCCGCACCTGGCGCACGCGGGCCGGGGAGGCCGCCACCTCGGAGGAGGTGAGGAACTCCTCCGCGAGGGCGACCGTGTCCCGCGCGCGGACGACCCGCAGGCTCTCGTAGCACGTCACAGACGTTCCGCCAGCCAGTTCTGGGCGAAGTCGAACCACTGCGTCGCGTTCGGCATCACATTGAGGTTGTGGCCCGCACCCGGGAGCAGGAATCCGGTGAGCTCGGGGACCTGTGCGCCGAGATGGGGCTGCTCCTCGGCGAGGAAGGCGGCCACGGAGCTGGTGTCGGAGCCGTAGGGCCCCTCGGGCGGCGGGCCGGCGGCGAACAGGGGGTCTTCCTGGCCGAGCGCGAAGAGGACGGGGACGCGGATGTCGATGGTGCGGTCGAAGAACGCGGTGAGACTGTCCCACTCCGCGGTGGTGAGCGTCGTACGGGTCGTCACCTCGTCGTACTCCAGGACCTCGTCGGGTGTCTCGGCGGGCCAGTAGAAGATGGTGTGCCGGGAGCCCGGAACCGTGGTGCGGTATCCGCTGGGCCGGTCCTCGGCGTCGCGCAGGTTCGCCAGGACCCGGGTGCCGAAGTTGTCGAGGCGGGGACGGTGGGTGAAGCCGCTCATCACGGCGAGTTCGCAGACGTGCGGGTCGGCGGTGAGGATCATCTCGGCCAGTGCGGTGCTGTACGAGTGCGAGACCATCACCACGTTGTCGAAGGCGACGGGGCCGCCCGGGCCGTGCAGCAGACCGGCCCGGGCCGCCCTCAGCACCTGATGGTTGACGTGGGCGTTCGACTCGGCGTCGACGAGCGCGGCGGCGGGCCGTGAGCTGCGGTCGATACCGATGCGGTCGATCGCGACCGTCGCGTGGCCGCGGGCCACGGCGTGGGCGGTCCAGTCGTAGCGGTTGGTCCCGTCCACGGCATCCTCGAAGTCCCAGTAGCGGTGGTTCCACATGAAGGGTCCCGACTGGACCTGAACCGTGCGCGGCACGGGTCCCGCGGCGGGCACGGAGAGGGTGACGAACACCTGGTGGTCGAGGGGGCCTCCCGGGCTGAGCGAGACGGCGAGTTGCTGCTCGACGGTGACACGGGCGGCTGAGACACGGGTCGCGTGGACAGTGGTGGTCATAGGGAACTCCCGGGTGAAGGGGAAGGTTGCGGGTGCGGCGCCAAGCGGCACGGGTGCACTGCCACCCGGGGGTGGGCGCGCCCGGGCGGCCGGGTCAGCGCCGCAGCAGTCGGCGGGCCTTGCGGCGCCAGGTGTCCACGGCGTCGGCCGCGTCGCAGACCAGGAACAGCGCGAACAGCGCCTCGGTGCGCACCAGCAGGACGATGCGGAAGCGGGCGGCGGTGGTCAGGGGCAGGCGCGAGACCCAGGAGCGCGCCTGCGGGCGGCGCAAGCGCCGGGGGGCCACATAGTCGGTTCCGGAGAGGTCCACTCGGGCGTCCTGCGGAGCGCCGAGCAGCCGCCACGCGGCGGGCAGCGCCCGGCTCAGGGAGAGCTGGCAGAAGATGCCGGGCACCTTCTCGCCGTGCTCCAGCCGCCAGCGGGCACGCCGCGCGATGCGTGCCTGGAGGCGTTCGGCCGCTCGCCGGACACGATGCTCCGGCATGCCCCGCCAGGAGTGGGAGCGGGAGTAGAAGAGGCCCTGCTCGCAGTACTCGCGGTCCCGCCGGTCCCGTTCGGTCTCCTTGGACGGGTCGCCGCCGGTGCGGGAGAGCCAGCTCGCCCAGCGGACCCGGGCCGTTCCCGTCGACCAGATCACCACCAGGTCGAGCATGTGGGAGAGGAGGAAGAAGCGGGGATCGGCGACCGCGCCGGTGTACTTCTCCCGCACCATCGTCCTGATCATCAGCCAGTCCTCGAAGGTGGCCCGGTTGATCCGGTCGACGTAGCCGAGGTCGAGTTCCCGGGCCCGGAGGTCCTTCTGGATCACGTTGCCCACATGCCAGGCGGTCTGGCAGGACTGTCCCATGCCCTGGCTGTAGTAGGCGTCGATGATGGAGGCGGAGTCCCCGATCATGGCGTAGCGGTCGCGGTGGACGAAGGTGTCGGTGACGTACTGGACGTTCCGGTAGGTGCGGAACTCCAGCAGGTTGTCCTCGCCGAGGACGCCGTCGAAGACCGGATAGGCGGCGAGGACGGAGAAGAACTGCTCGCGGGGCGTCCGGCCGCGCGGGGGGCGCGACTGGTCGAAGGTGACGCCGACGCTGACGCGGCCCTTGGAGAGCCGGATGATCCAGATCCAGTAGCCCTTCCCCCACAGGTGCAGGGTGTAGAGGTCGCGCCGGGTGCTGTCACCGGCCGGGTCGTCGTAGCGCCAGACCGGTTCGAAGAGCTCGTCGGTGATGCCGTCGAACTGGCCCCAGACGGCGGTGGTCCGGAAGTCGTCGGTGAACACCTTCTCCTCGGCCCGGTGGCCGAGCTTCTTCGCCAGCAGCCGGGTGCGCCCCGAGCAGTCGATGACCCAGGGACACTCGACCACCCCGGTCCGGCCGGAGGTGTGGTCGGTCCAGGTCAGCCGGTGGCGGCCGCCCGCCCGGCCGAGGTCCACACCGCTGACGCGGGCGGAGTCGCGGAAGGTGACGCGTGGATCGCGGTGCGCCGTCTCCCTCAGCCGCTCCTCCGCGTCCGGCCGGCAGATCTGCTGGTCCACCGTGAGCGCCCGGTAGGCGAGACGGTCCTTCGCCCGCTTGTAGAGGTAGTGGTCGCGGAAGTCGTCCGAACTCTCGGTGGTGGTGAACTCCGACATGGCGGAGACGACCCACTCGGCGTCGGGGCGGAACTCCTTCTCGCCCTCCATGCCGTAGGTGAACCACACGCCGTTCTTGACGAAGCTCTCGTCGTTGAGGAAGTCGTCGAGCTGCCCGACGGTGCGGGCCATGCCCGTCGACACGAGGAAGGATTCGCCGACCTTGTAGCTCGGTCGCTGGTGCACGACGTCGTCGACGAGGACGACGTCGATGCCGCGTTTGGCGAGGCTGAGGGCGGTCAGCAGTCCGATGATTCCCGCGCCGATGACGGTGACCTCGGTCTGCTCGGTGTCGGGAAGCGGTGCGTCGGCGTCCGTGGGGGTGGTCTCGGAAGCGGTCATTGTCGGCTCTCCTCGGGGACACCGGATGTGCCCGTCGACCTGCGTGTCACTCCAGAGTCGGCGGGAGGGCACCGCACGGGGATCGGTGGCCGCTGCCGATATTCGGACCGAGCTCACGGAGATAGCCGCTGGCTCCGCCACCTGCGTGCGGCCTCCCGTTAAGTCCGCGTGCCGCCCGGAAGTCCTCGGCCGTGGCGCGTCCCCAGAATCGGGGCCCCGGAGAATCAGGAGCCGACATGTCCTCACCGAGCAAGTTCGCCTATCTCACCCTGCGCAACCCTCACGACGACTTCCCCGACGTGGTGCGGCACCTCGCCCGTGCGGGCGTCCGGACCGACCTGGTGGCACTGCGCGACGCCGGCGGTGTGGAGTGGGACCGGTACGACCTGCTGAGCCTGCGCATGATGCGCTACTTCCACCTGGAGGAGGACCTGGTGGACCGGGTGGCGCGGCTCGCGGAGCGACTGGGGGCCGACGCCTCGGGCGAGGGGGGTCGTGTGGTGAACCCCGCCCGGCTGGTCGGCGGGGGCCTGGACAAGGCCGACTACCTCCCGTGGCTGACGGAGCAGGGGGTCGAGACGGTCCCCACGCACTGGGTGCCCGCCGGCTCCGCGCTCACCCTCCGCGAGGTGGCGGACCCGCTGCCGTGGACGGACGCGGTCGTGAAGCCGACCCTGTCCGCGCGGGGCTGGGGGGCTTTCCGGCTCACCCGGTCGCCCGCGGGCGCCGTCGACCCCGACCCGGACGCCGAACACCCTCATCTGGTCCTGGCGGACGGCGGGCCGGCGGACCCGCCCACCGCCGCCGAGCTGCGTTTCCGGGAGCTGGTGGCGCGCGGCAATGTGTGCGTGCAGCCCTTCGTGTCCGGTATCCGCACCACCGGTGAGCGGTCGTTCGTCTTCCTCGGCGGCGAACTGAGCCATGTCGTCCGCAAGGACGTGGCCGAGGACGGCTGGATCGCCCACGAGGGCTTCGGCGGCACGAACACGGCCGTCCCCGCGGTGCCCGAGCAGCGCGTCTGGGCCGAGTCGGTGCACGCCCTCCTGGAGAAGCGGTACGGCGCGCTCGCATACGCCCGCATCGACGCCCTGCCGTCCGCCGAGGGCGGGCTCCGCCTCCTGGAATGCGAGCTGGTCGCCCCGCGCCTGTTCCTGGCGGAGGGCGACGCGTTCAGCCGGTACGTGTCCGCGCTGCTCGCCGCCGCGCGCCGCGCACGGGATTGACCCGCACGCCGGGTAGCGGCCGGTCCGGCGCTCTGGCCTCCCGGGTCGGGAGGTCCGAGCGCCGGACCGGCGTTCAGCCGGCGGCGACCGCGTCCCCGAGGCGGTCCGGGACGGCGTCGAGGAGGCCGTCCAGTTCGGCAGCCAGCAGCTCCAGTTGCTCAGGCTCCGCCGAGCAGGGCGCTAGCAGGAGTTCGTCGCAGCCGCGTGAGGCGTACGCGGCGACGGTCCGGCGCAGTGCCTCGCCACCGGTGGGCGTGCTGCGCACCACCGCCTCCGTGTAGCCGGGGTCGGCGAAGGCCATGTACGCGCCGAGGTACTCCTCGGCGGCCTTCGCCCCGTTCCGGCCGAGCGCGAAGTACCCGACGGCCGTCGTGCGCGGCTTCCCTTCCCGGCCTTCCTCAGCCCACGCAGCCTCCAGCAGCCCGGCTCCGTGCTCGTAGACGGGCAGGCCGCCGCTCCCGGCGATCCAGCCGTCGGCGCTGCGCGCGGCGCGCCGGATCGCGGCAGGGGTGTGGCCGCCCAGCACCAGGGGCACCCCGCCCGGGCGGGCCGGCCGGGGGCCGAGGGTGTCCGGCCGGTCGGCGTCGGCCGTCCAGATGCGCCGCAGCTCGGCGAGCTGCCGGTCGGTGGCCGCGCCCCGGCCGCGCAACGGGACCCCGCCGGCGGTGAAGTCGTCCTCTCGGATGCCCACGCCGAGCCCGAGGACCAGCCGTCCCTCCGACAGGTGGTCGACGGTCGCCGCCTGCTTCGCGAACAGGGCGGTGTTGGTGCGCAGCGGGGCGATGGCCAGCGCCGTCATTAGGGAGACCCGCTCCGTGACCGCAGCGGCGGCCGCAAGCGCGGTGAGCGGTTCGTAGGAGTCGTAGACGACGCGGTCGAAGACGGCCACGGTCGAGAAGCCGGCCTCCTCCGCTCCGCGCGCCCAGTGGGTCAGGGATCGGGCCGGGCGCCGGGGCACCATGGTGGGGAGGACGAGTCCGATACGCATCAGCGGGTTCCTGTCGTGTGCGAGGGGCGGGGCCGGGTGGACCGGCGAGGGAGGCGCGGGCGCGCCGGTTCGGGGGTCACGGGCGCACCCGCAGCCGGGTCAGGCCGCGGAAGTTGACGACGGGGAGGCGGGCCTCGGCCGTGCCCTCCCCGGGCGCGGGCCGCAGCCGCGGGAACGCGGCCGCCGTCTCCTCCAGGGCGACGCGCAGCTCCAGTCGGGCCAGTGGGGCGCCGACGCAGTGGTGCACTCCGTGGCCGAAGGCCATGTGCGGGGCGGGGTTCTCCCGGTCGGGGCGGAACCGCTCGGGGTCGGGGTACCGGCTCCCGTCGTGGTTCCCGGAGCCGAGGGCGATCATCACCTGCGCCCCGGCCGGCACCGGCACCCCGGCGATCTCGGTGTCCCTGGTGGCGGTCCGGAACTGGGCGATCACTGAGGAGTCGAAGCGCAGCCCCTCCTCCACGATCCGTTCGACGGGGACCCGGCCGCTGACGTAGTCGTCCCAGGCGCCGGGGTCGCGCATCAGCGCGTGCAGGGTGTTCACCAGGGTGTTGGCGGTGGTCTCGTGTCCGGCGCTGACGAGGAGCATGAGCTGCATGGCGACCTCGTCGGGCGTCAGCCGGTGTCCGCGCACGTCGCCGTGGACGAGGAAGCTGACCAGGTCCTCGCGGGGTTCGGCCTCGCGCTCGGCCACCAGGGCGGTGAGCCAGGCGCGGGCGTCACGGAGGCCGGCCGCGCATTCCTGAAGTACCGCCTCATCCGCGACGCGCCAGCCGAGGGTGACCGTGACCAGTTGTTCGTGCCATTTCTCGAACTCGGCGTGCCGGTCCGCCGGGACGCCGATGACGTCGAGGATCACGTCCAGGGGGATCGGCCGGGCGAGGTCGGTGACCAGGTCGAACTCCTCACGCGCGCGCACCGCGTCGATCCGGGAGCGCACGATGTCGCGGATGCGCGGCTCGAAGGAGGCGAGGGCCCGCGGGGTAAACCCCTTGCCCAGGACCCGGCGCACCCGGGTGTGCCGGGGCGGATCGAGGAAGGTCGCGGGGGGTGTCTCGTCGAACGCCCAGCGGAGGAAGGAGTCGAGTTCCGGCGGCGTCCCCTGCGGTCGCGGCAGCGACTCGCGCGAGGAGAACGTGTCGGTGTCCGTCGCCACGGCGACGATGTCCTCGTACCGCGTGACGCACCAGGCTCCGATGGCCGGGGCGTGGAAGACGGGCTCCGCCTCCCTCGCCCGCGCGAAGTAGGGGTAGGGGTCCGGCAGATCCGCGCCGAGCGGATCGAAGTCGCGCACGGGATGGTTCTCCTGCGTGTCCATGCCGTGACGCTAGGAACAGTCCGCCGGACCGGGTTGAGCAATCCCTGCTCATTCCCCGCGGCCTCGTTCCCCACGGCCCGGGCACGCCGGAGACGGGCGGACGCCGGGCGGGGGACGGCGCGGGGACGGCGGGGCCCGGGTGGTGCGGTGAGCAGCGATTGCTCAGGGGCCGGGCCCGGGATGGGGCCACAGTGGCGGGAGTGACGTCCCGGAAATCGCCCGCCCCGGTCGTCCGGCAGCGCGGGCGGTGGATGCCCGAGCGGGACGGGAGCCTGGGAGGCCGCCATGAGCGCAGAGACCCTTTCGTTCGCCGGCCGGGTCGCCCTGGTCACCGGTGCGGGCCGGGGCATCGGCAAGGAGTACGCGACCCTGCTGGCGAGCCGGGGCGCGGCCGTCGTCGTCAACGACCGGGGCACGTCGCGGGAGGGCGAGGGGACCTCGCCGGGTCCTGCCGAGTCCGTCGCCGCGGCGATCGTGGCGGCCGGGGGCGAGGCGGTGCCCGACACCACGGACGTGAGCCGGCTCGCGGACGTCCGGGCGATGGTGGACCGGGTGTACGCGCGCTGGGGGCGGCTCGACATCGTCGTCAACAACGCGGGCATCACCATCTTCAAGGAGTTCGCCGATCTGACCGACGAGGAATGCGTCCGCGTGATGGACACGGACTTCTGGGGGACGTTCAACGTGATCCGGGCCGTGTGGCCGAGGATGACCGTGGCGGGCTACGGACGCATCGTCAACTCCTCGTCGGACGCGATCCTGGGCGACAGCGGCGCGTCCCTCTACGGGGCGAGCAAGGGCGCCGTGATGGCCCTCACCAAGTCCCTGGCCGTGGAGGGCGCACCGCACGGCGTGCTGGTCAACGCCGTTCTCCCGGTGGCGTTCACCCGGCTTGCCGACGTGGCGCTCACCGACCCGCAGGCCCGCGCCTTCATGGCCGAGGCGTTCCCGCCGCGCGAGGTGGCGGACCTGGTCGGGGTGCTGGCGCATGAGAGCACCGGCTGGAACGGGGAGCTGTTCCAGGTCGGCGGCGGCCGGGTAGCGCGCGCCTCCTTCGGGGTGACCCGCGGGTTCGTCGAACGCGGTGCGACGGCGGAGACCCTGGCGGAGCATTCGGCGGCGATCTTCGACCCCGCCGGTTCGGTGACGGCGCACACCCTCGGGGAAGCGCTGAACTTCGCCGTCGCGCGGGTGACCGCCGGGGCGGCGGAGGGCATCGAGGTGCGTCTCGACTCCCGGGCGGAGGGCGCACCGCCCGCCTGAGCCGTGTCTACTCAGCCCGCCCCCACGGGAGCGCGGAGCGTGGCATGCTGACGCGCCGTCCACTCCCGAGGAGGGTTTCATGGAGAACAGTTCCCGGCGTTCCGTCCTGCGCACCGCGACCGCCCTGGGCACGGCGTCCGTGGCGGGCGCCCTGTCCATGAGCACGGCACAGGCGGCGGAGTCGGAGGGCCCCGGGCCGTCGCTGCTGGGGGGCGCGCCCACGGCCGCGCCGGGCGGCCCGGCCGGCTGCCGCTGGACGGAGGAGGAACGCAAGGACCGCGAGCGGGTCCTGCGGGCCGGGTTCACCGCCGAGGAGGCCGACTGCTGGCTGCTGGTGAACCGTGCGGCGGCGGCCTTCCTCGCCCTGCCCGAGCAGCACCCCTCGGACCTCCCGGAGGGTGTCCAGTCCTGGCACGTCATCCAGCGCACCCTGCTGGCCCGGCCCGCCTACCGCCTCTACCGCGGCTCCGACACCTGAGCAACGACTGCTCAGGCCCGGCCTGTTCCGGATGCCTAGCGTTTCCGTGGGCGCCCAGGGGACGGGCGCGACGGATCGTGGCCCCGCGCCGTGGCGGCGCGGGGCCACGATCCGTCGAAACCAGCGGAAGCGGGAAGGGGACGGCCGTGGCCGACATCGGGGGCGAGAGGCCGCACGAGGTGCTGGGGAGGGTCCGGCGCGGGCTGCCCCCGTTCTGGTTCCGTGTGTGGGTCGGCGCGGCCGCGGTGGCGGCGCTGCTGTTCGCGGCACTGCCCATGGGCGTCACGGCGAACGCCGCTTTCCTCACATGTTTCGTGATCGTCGGCGGGCTGATCAGCTCCGTGCTGTCCGCGAGTCACGGCCGGGAACTCGACGCGGTCACCCGGCTGCCCGTGGCCACCGCCCGCGTCACCATTCGCGCCGAACGCTACCGGTTCATGGTCCGGGGCGGTCCGCGCACGGGCTACGTGCTGTTCTGCTGGGCCCCGGGCGACGAGCTGCACGAGCCCCCGTCCCTCGCGACCTCGGTCGGAGAGGAGACCGCGCTCCGGATCGGGCTGGGGCGGCCCATCGTCGCCCAGGTGCGAGGGACGGTCGCCGAGGGTCAGTGGGTGGTCTTCGAACTGCCCGGCCGGACAGTCATTCCCGACTGGCGGCTGATGAAGCGCAAACAGGTCGTCGCACAGGCCGAACAACACCCCTGACGTACCGGCCTCCCGTTCCCCGGCGTCCCTCCCCCGCCCCCGACCTCCCCACCTCCCTCGACGGGATCACCATGAACCTCACGCGGATCGCCCGCGGACTGGACCAGCTGCGGTACGCGGACCCGGGGCTGCACGTCTTCGGGGCGACCGCCCACGGGTACGTCCTCGGCACGCCGCTCCCGCCCGCCGCGCTCCGTGGCCTGGAGGCCGCTCTGGGAGTCCGCCTCCCTGGGGACTACCGCAGCTTCCTCACCGGACTCGCCGCCTCCGGAGCAGGCCCGGGATACGGTCTGCTGCCGCCCGGCGCACCGCTGTACGGCTGCCGCGGCTGCCCGCCGTTCGCCGGTTCCCCGGCCGACCCGAGGCGTCCGTTCAGGCTCGACCGCGCCTGGACGCCGGTGCGGGCCGACGGCTCGTGGGAGCTGTTCTGCTCACCCGGCGCCCATCTCCACGACGGGTGCCTGCGCCTGGCCGACCACGGCTGCGGGGACTTCGACTGCCTCGTGGTCACCGGGCCCCGGGCGGGCGAGGTCTGGCGGGACCGCACGGGCAACGGCGAGCCCTTGGAACCCCTCGCCCCCTCGTTCACCACGTGGTACGCGGAGTGGATCGCGACGAGCCTGCCGCGGGCCGCGGTCGCGACAGCGACCCGGACCGTCTCCTGGGGGCCCGTCGGCTTCCGCACCGACCCGGACCTCGTCGCCCTGCTCCCCGTCGAACTGGCGGACCCGCCGCCGATCCGGAGGGCGGTCCCGGGCGGGCCTCCGCACGACAGCCTCCCGTCCTCACAAGAACGCTTCGACGAGCTCCTCCGTGTCGCCTATGTGCAGATGTACCGCCGGCGGTACACCCGTGCCGAGCGGTACCTGACCGCTGCCGCCCGGCGTGCCTCCCCCGGCGGACGGCAGCGGGTCGCCCTGGCGCGGGCCCGCCTCCTGCACCTGCGGGGCAGCCACGACAAGGCGCTCGCCGTCCTGAGGCCGCTGGTGCGGGACACCCTCCGGCACTCCGGCGGCGCGGGGCGGGAACTGCGCCGACTGTACGCGGTGGTGCTGCGCGGCCGGGGCCGTGTGCGGGAGGCCGAGGCAGCGGTCGGCATGTACCTGACGTTCGCACCGGGCTGGCACTCGGCGTGCGAACTGGCCATCGACTTCGCGGCGGTTGGCGACCTGCGCCTCGCCCGGCGCGCGCTCGACGACGAACGGGCCGCGCCCCCTGGCGCTCCCGCGGCCGGCGCGGATCACCGCGAGCGGTACCTGCGGTTCGCGGAGGTCTGCGACGAGGAGGAACTACCCTTCGCCGCCGTCCACTTCAGGGAGCTGACGCCCGGCTGACGGCGGCCCGGCGCGTCCCGCGGTCCGGCGCCCCGTTCGTCCTCAGCTCGCGTCCGCCCCGCCGGCGGGTCCCGCCGCGCCGGGCTCCGGGTCCGCCCAGCAGGCGTCGTCGCGCCAGCAGAAGCGCGGAGGCTCCGTGAAGCCGTGACCGGGCCTGCGCAGGGCCGTGTCCATCGCGGCGAACAGGGGCCGCTGGCCGGGGTGCCAGTGCTCCACGTCATGTTGGCAGGACCGGGCCACCGGGTCGGTGCCGGTGGCCGGGAAAAGGTAGGAGACGCCGTAGTTCCACGCGTAGAGGCGGTGGCGCAGGGTCCCCCCGGTGTCCCTGATCTCGGCGAGTTCGACGTTGTTCTCCTCGTCCGCCAGGAACTCCCCGAGTGTCTCCGGGCCGATGACCGAGGCCAGTTGCTCGTGTTCGACCGCCGTCAGCTCGTCGACGGACCGAGGGGTCCGCCGCGCGCTGAGGATCAGCTCCGCGCCGGGTGCGTCGGGGTCGGGCGTGTGCTGGACGAGACGCGGGCCTCCCTCGACCGCCGTACCGGCGTGGAAGGAGGTGGCCGTTCCGGTGCCGGGGTCGTACCAGAGGTCGTAGGCGGCGGGCCCGTCCGGGGCACCGGCGGTGAGGCAGAGCTCCATGCCCTCGACCGGCTCTCCGTACTCCTCGGCGAGGGCGCGGAAGAAACCTTCGGCCGAGTCCACGTCCCGCCCCAGCCAGGATCGGCCCAGCGCCGCCAACTGGGCCCGTCCCACGGCGTCCAGGGACCCGACGTCGGCGGCGGTGACGGTGACGGTGACGGTTCGGGGTGTCACTGCCAAGGTGCTCTCCTGCCATTCGTGCCTCGATCGCGCGTGAGCGCGTCGGGGCGTCCGTGTGTCAAAGCCACTCTCCCAGGGGCCGCCGGGCCTGCGGGAGAGTAGGCGCGACTCAGGCGGACGGCGGCCCGGGCGGGGCACCATGCGACCGTTCCCACAAGTCGGCGACGTCCCGTCAGAAACCTTTGCTCACAAGTCAGTTCACCCGTTCGCGGGGTTCCTTTGAGCAACGCATGCTCAAGCGGCGCCTGTCCCGTTATCCGCACACTGAGCAGGCGCCCGCGCTCCGGGCGGCTCTGCGCCGCAGAGCGACGGAGTGGGCGAAGCAGTTCCGAAGGGAATCATCGTGAGAAAGACCGTTCGCCGCATCGTCGCGCCGCTCACCGTCCTGGCGGCCGGCGCGGGGCTCACGCTGACCGGCGCCACCCCGGCCGCCGCGCTCGGCAAGCTCCTCCAGACCGACGCAGTCGTCTGCGGCGAAGCGTACACCGGGACCTACGAGGACACGTACGACAACTACCCCGGTGACTGGGTGGACCAGACCGGCTACCGGGCGTACGCCTCCTGTGTGAAGAAGTCCTTTGTGGGTGCCCCCAACACCCGCGTCCGGCTGGTCACCTCGTGCCGGTTCGGCTTCACGTACTACAGCGAGCCCAAGCTGGTGAGCAGCACGGTCAGCCGTGTGGAGTTCATCACTCCCGGTGAGGACAGGACCGGTTGCCTCTTCGGTGTCGCGGACTACAACATCGAAAAGGTCTCCTGACCCTCGTGCCCGCGCGGGCCGGTGCCGTCCCTGATCCAGCCGGCGGCACCGCGCCCAAGGCTGATCCGCGACGATCCGCGCGACGCAGGCCGGGTCAGGGGAATGTTCCTATACTTGCCTTCATATCGTCAGTTGGGTCCGGGACCTGGAGGCGCATGTGGGCCGTGTCGGCAGAGAGACCCCCTGGCCCCTGATCGGCCGGGACCGGGAGCAGGCGCTCTTCGCGGAGGCCTGGTCACGGAAGGACTGCCGCGCGATCCTCGTGCACGGGCCGGCCGGTGTAGGCAAGTCGCGGCTCGCCGCCGAGTTCCTGACGCGGATCCCCCGGGAACACCGCTGGGAGATCGGGCGGGCCACCGCGACCTCCACCGGCGCGTCGGTGCCCCTGGGGGCGATCGCTCATCTGATCCCCGCCGAGATGGATCCCGCCGATCCTGTGCAGGGTTTCGCCGCGGTGGCCCGAGCCCTCGCCGGGCCGGACGGACGCCGGTGGGTCTTCCTCGTGGACGATCTCCAGTTGCTGGACTCCGCGTCGACGGTGCTCCTGGGGCAGCTGATCGACTCCGGCGCCGTGCGCCTCGTCGCCACGGTGCGCAGCGGGGAGCGGCTGAGCCGCGCGGTCTCGGACCTGATGGGCCGGGGCGACGTGGTGCACCGGATCGACCTCGCCCCGCTGGACGCGCTCCGGACGGACCTCGTCCTACGGGCGGCCCTCGGGGCTCCGGTGGGACGCCGCAGCCTCACCCAGCTGCACGAGGCGTCCGGCGGCAACATCCTCTACCTGCGCGAACTGGTCATCGGCGCCTGGGAGTCCGGGCGGCTCACCGAGGAGTCCGGGGTCTGGGAGCTGCGCGGCGACCGGCCGGCCGGCACGCCGCGTCTGATGGAGCTGATCGCGGCCCGCATCTCGGCGGTGGGGCAGGAGCTGCTGCCGGTCCTCGAACTGCTGGCGCTCTGCGGACTGGTGCCGCTGGGCGATGCCCGTGCCGTGGCCTCGGCGGACGAGGACCTGCACACCCTGGAGCAGTCGGGGATCGTCACCGTCCACCGCAGCCGCCGTCGGGTGCACCTGGAGCTGGCGCACCCGCTGTACGCGGAGGCGCTGCGCGACCGCATCCCCCGACTGCGGCGCAGTCACATCCTGCTGCGCCAGGTGGAGCGCACCCGTGCCCACGGCTCCCGGCGCAGAAACGATCCGCTGAACATAGCGACCTGGGAACTGGCGGCGACCGGCTCCGCCGCTCCCGATCTGCTCGTCCGGGCCGCCGGCCTGGCGCGGTACGCGCACGACCACGCACAAGTGGTCTCCCTGCTGGACGCGCTGCCGGAGGACCACCGCACCACGGGCACCCACCTGCTGGCCGGCGAGGCGTACTCCAGCATGCAGCGGTTCGCGGAGGCCGAGCAGGCGCTGGCACTGGCCGACCTCTCCGCCGTGACGGAGCAGGAACGGATCGTCGCCGCGCGGACCCGGGCGATGAACCTGTTCATCAGCGGGCGCAGGGACGAGGCGATCCGAGTCGCCGAGGACAGCCGGACGAGGATGGATACGGCGCTCGGCCGCCGCACGAGCGAGGTGACCGAGGGGGCTATCCGGGCCCTGACCGGCGAGCCGCAGGAGGGGGTGGACAGGCTCCGGGACCTGTCGGAACTGGAGCGGGCGCTCGGCGATCCGGCGATCGCCGATGCATGGACGTACGCGGTGGCGGCCAAGGCGAACGGGCTGGTCGCCCTCGGCCGGGTGGAGGAAGCCATCCGGATCTCACGCGAGGCGTACGACTTCCACGGACGCCACGCAGATGTGCGCTTCTACCACCCCACCGCGCACTTCGTCGCCTGGATCGCCTCGCTCAGCGAGGCCGGCCGCATCGAGGAGGCACGCCACACAGCGAACGAGGCCATCGCGCAATCGATCGCCGAGAAGGCACCCGTGCCGCTTCTGTGGCTGTCCTTCTGGGCCGCCCGCAACGAACTCGTGGCGGGCCATTACGAGCAGGCGGCCGAGCTGTACTCCGAGGTACTGGTCAACTCGCGCAACCAGAACTCGGTACTGTCCATCCGCCTCGCCGCGTCCGGGCTGGCAGCCGCCGCTGCGGCCCTGGGTGACACCGCACGCGCGTCCGAGGCACTGGCTCACACGAGCGAATATCCGGTGACCGGGCTGTTCTCCGGCGAGGAGCGGATCGGGGAGGCCTGGCTGCTCGCGGCGGAGGGCAACCTCGTCGGGGCGCGGGCCGTCCTGCTGGACGCCGTCCGGGACGCCCGCGCCACCGGGCACGTGACCTCCGAGGCGCTGGTGCTCACGGACATCGCGCGGCTGGGCGCGCCGGACCAGGTGGCCGGGCGTCTGACGGAGCTGGCGGAAACCTCCGACGGCGGTCTCACCAGGGCACGGGCCGACTTCGCCCGGGCCCTGGCATCCGGTCGGCCGGAGCCGCTGCTGGAGGTCTCGGAACGGTTGGCGGCGATCGGGGCCGAGGCGGTGGCCGCCGAGGCGGCTGCGGTGGCCGGGGGCCTGCTGCGGCGGGCCGGTGCCCAGCGGAACGCCGCCGCCGCCTTCCGCCGCGCGGGGGCCTACCGCACGGGCTGCCCCGGGGTGCGCACACCGCTGCTCAGCGCCGCCGAGGAGTCGGCGCTGCTGACTCCGAGGGAGCGGGAGATCTCCCTGCTCGCGGCGGCGGGCACCCCGAGCCGGGAGATCGCGGAACAGCTCACGCTCTCCGTCCGCACAGTCAACAACCACCTCCAGAACGTGTACACGAAACTGGGGGTGGGCGACCGCCGGGAGCTGCGAAAGGCCCTCCGGGGCGCCTGACCGCGGTGGGCTCGGGAGGGGACGCGTGCACGTCCCCTCCCGAGCCCCGGTGACCACCCGGCCCGCACCCCCGCGACAGGCCGGGCGGGGTCTACGGGAGGGAGCCGCCGGAGGCGTCCAGCCAGGCGCCGGTCAGCCAGCGGGCTTCGTCGCCGGCGAGGAAGGCCACGATGTCGGCGACGTCCGCCACGGTGCCCACTCGTCCCAGCGCGGACATCGCCGCTGCCGCCGCCCGGGCGCGGTCGTCGCCGCGCAGCCGCTCGGCGTTGGCGTCCGTGTCGACGAAGCCGGGCGCGACGGAGTTGACGGTGATGTTCCGCGGCCCCAGGACCTTCGCCAGGTCGCGGGTCATCACGTCGAGGGCGGCCTTGGCCATCGCGTACACCATGACGTCCGGGAGGACGCCGGCGCGGGCGACTCCGGAGGAGATGTTGACGACCCGGCCGCCGGGGCGCAGCCGGGGCAAGGCGCGCTGCGTGACAAAGAACGGGGCCCTGGTGTTCACCGCCAGCAGGCGGTCGAAGTCCTGCTCGGTCACCCGCTCGAAGGGCCCGCCGATGCCGATGCCCGCGTTGTTGACGAGGATGTCGAGTCCGTCGCTGTGGGCGTCGAACGCGTCCCAGAGGGACCGGGCGTCGTCCGGCACGCCGAGCTCCTGGCGGAGGGCGAAGGCGTCCCCGCCGGCCTCGCGTATCGAGCGGACGGTGGCGGACGCGGCCTCCTCGTCGGAGCCGTAGTGCACGCAGACCCGGGCGCCGTCCCGGGCGAGCCGTTCCGCCGTCCCGCGTCCGATGCCCCGGCTCGCGCCGGTGACAAGCGCGGTCTTCCCTGTCAGCCGTCCCATGGCCCCTCCTCCTGTCGTTGCCGGTTCACTCGGTGTGCGACTCGGCGTGGGCGGGCGTGCGGGACTTCCGCAGCCTCTTCTTGTCGACCTTTCCGGGGCCTGTCACGGGCAGGGCCTCGACGAACTCGACGGTGCGCGGCACCTTGTAGGCCGCGAGCGTCCGCCGGGCGAAGGCGGTGATCCCGTTGGCGAGCCGGTCGAGGTCGGCGGGCGTCCCGGCGGGGTCCGCGTCCTGGCGGAGGACGACGACCGCGTGGACCCGCTCGCCCCACTGGACGTCTGGGAGGCCCACCACGGCGACCTGCGCCACCGCCTCGTGGCGCGAGAGCACCCGCTCGACCTCCAGGCTGTACACGTTCTCGCCGCCGGTGATGACGACGTCCTTCAGCCGGTCGACCAGTTCGACGTACCCTTCCTCGTCCATCCGGGCGAGGTCTCCGGTGCGGCACCAGCCGTCCTCGGTGAAGGCCCGGCGGGTCGCGTCCTCGTCCCGCCAGTACCCGGCGCAGACGTTGGGCCCGGAGACCTGGAGTTCGCCCACGCCGTCGTGGTCGGGGCGGTTGATCCGCAGGCCGACCCCGGGGGCCGCCCGGCCGATGCCGCGCAGGCGGCGGGCGGGGAGGGGGCCGCCCCTGCCGGCGTAGTGGTCGTGGTCCCGCTCCGAGAGCACGGCGCCGAGGGAGATCTCGGTCATGCCGTAGCCCTGTGCCAGTCGGCAGGGCAGGGCGGTGAGCGCCTCGCGCAGCAGGTCCGGGGGCATGGGCGCGCCACCGTAGAACAGCAGGCGCCAGGACGAGAGGTCGCGGGCCGTGGCGGAGGGATCGTCCAGCAGGGCGCGCACCATGGTCGGCACCATCAGGGTGGCCGTGACGCCGTCACGTTCGACCCGGCGGGCGAAGTCGTGCGGCCGGTACGGGGCGGTGAAGGCGTGTCCGCCGCCGGCCTGGGTGACGGCGAGGAGGGAGGCGAAGTCCGCGATGTGGAACATCGGGGCGGCGTGGAGATAGAGGTCGGAGGGCCGGTAGGACAGTGCCATCTGGACGTGTTGGGAGCCGGTGACAATGTTGCGGTGGGTGAGAACGACAGCCTTGGGCGTGCCGGTGGTGCCGCCGGTGCCGAAGAGAGCGGCCGGGTCGTCTTCCCGTCCAGCGACGGGGCGTTCGGCCGGCGGCCCGGCGAGCAGGTCGGCGTAGGCACGGGGCGCGGGGCCGCCGCGCCCGTGGCGGCGCACCGTCACCGGCCGGGCGCTGGTGCCGGGCCCGCCCCCGTCCCCCTCGCCGTCCTGGTCGGTGACGACGAGGACCGGGTCCACCAGGTCCAGATAGCGGCGCCGCTCGTCCGGTGACAGCCGGGTGTTGAGGGGGACGGCGACCAGGCGGGCCCAGGCACAGGCGAAGTAGCACTCCAGGTACTCGGGGCGGTTCGCCATCGCGAGGACCACCCGGTCCCCCGGGCGGGTGCCGAGGGCGGTGAGCGCTCCGGCGAGACGCACCACCCGGGCATGGACCTCGCGCCAGGTGCGCCGGGTGCCGTCCGCCGCCACGGCCGCGGTGCGCCGTGGCGCGAGCTGCACGGCCCGCAGCAGGGCGTCGGTCATGGACAGTTCGTGCCGGGGCCGCGGGCGCGGGGCGCGGGGCGCGGTGGTGTCCGGGGCGGCGGCGGGCCTCACCGGTGCTCTCCCCTGGGGCGGAGGGGCAGGACGCGGTCCGCCGCCTCGTCGAGGGCTCCGGCGGTCCGGCGGACGTCCGTGTCCAGCGGGCGGTCGGCGAGGACCGGTTCGACCCGGCCGATGAGCGCGTCGTGCAGCAGCCGCCCGCCGGCGGCGGTCGGCGCGCGTCCGGCCAGGTGGGCGGCCTGGTACAGCGCGAGTCCCAGCATCGCCTGGACGGTCCGCAGGCGGTCCGCCTGGGCGAGGGCGGTGAGCGCGGCCTCGTTGCCGAAGGGGACGATGTCCTGGTTGTGCCCGTTGGTCGGCAGGCTCTGCATGCCGGCCGGTACGCATTCGCGCCGCATCGCCATCACCGTGGCGGTGGCGGAGAGCTGGAGTCCCGTCATGCCGTGCCTGCGGCCGGGCCGGTCGGTGAGCATGGGCGGGAGTCCGCCGTTGCGGTGGGGGTCGAGAACCAGGTCGAGCTGGCGTTCCGCCAGGTTGGCGAGCTGGGTGAGGGCGTTGGTCAGGGCGTCGGCGGCGAAGGCGACGGACTGGCCGAAGAAGTTGCCCCCGTGGGCGACCTTGTCGAGGTCGGGGAAGAAGACGGGGTTGTCGCTGACGCCGTTGAGGTCGTTCCCCACGACGTGCTCGGCCCAGCTCGTGACCTCCAGCGCGGCGCCCACGAGTTGGGGGACGCACCGCAGGGTGTATGCCTCCTGGAGTGGGCGGCCGCCGGTGACGTGTCCGCCGTCGAGGAGCCCGCGCAGGCACCGTGCCGCTTCCCGGACCCCGGGGTGGCCGGTGGCGGCGGTGAGGTCGTCGTCGGCCATCGCCCCGCTCGCACCGAGCACTTCGGCGAGGGCGGCGGTAAGGAGGAGGGAGGTGGTCAGCCGCCGTTTGGCGCGCGCCACGGCCAGGGCCGCGGCGGCTGCGGTCAGCGAGGTACCGTTCACCAGGGCGAGCGCGTCGCGGCCGGTGAGTTCCAGCGGCTTGAGGCCGTGCTTCTCCAACGACGCCTCGGCGTCGCTGCGCTGTTCGCCGTCGAGGAACTCTCCGTTGCCCCGCAGGGCCTGGACCGCGTGGGCCAGGGGCACGAGGTCGCCGCTGGCCCCGACGGAGCCGTGCCGGGGCACCACGGGTGCGAGCGGGGTGGCGAGGACGCCCCGCAGGGCCCCGACGACGGCCGGGGAGGCGCCCGAGTGCCCCCGGCCGAGGCAGGCCAGCCGGATCAGGAGCATGCCGCGCACCACGGCCGGTTCCAGGGGAGGGCCGTGGCCGACCGTGAGGAAGTCGATCAGGCCCCGGCTGCGTTCCTCGTCGTCCTCGGCGCCGGCGTGACCGACAAGGGCGCCGTAGCCGGTGGTGATGCCGTAGACCGGGGTGCCCCGGGCGCTCGTGCGGGCCACGAAGTCGTGGCAGCGGGCCACGGCCTCGCCGGAGGTAGCGGTGGTCTCCACGGTCAGGGGTGAGCCGGCCCGCTCGACGTCCTCCACGGTGAGGCGGCGGTTGAGCCTCAGTTCGCGGGTGTGCGCTGCGCTGGTCATCGGTTCTCCATGGGGGTGTCGGCCGCGGGGGCTGCGGCGAAGGAGCTGCTGACCGCCCTGTTGCGGTCGTCGAAGGGGCCGGGTTCGGCGGGGTCCGTGTGGACGACGACCACCTGCGGGCGGGCTTTCGACCGGGCTGTGTCCGCGGCCCGGTCGAGGGCCGCCGCGAGCTGTGCCGGGTCGGTGACTCGGTGGGCGTCCGCCCCGAGGCTGCGCGCGAGGAGGACGAGGTCGGGGCCGCCGAGGGAGAAGTCCTCGGTCGCGTGGGCATCGCTGCCGGGGAAGGCTGCGTGCATGCCCTGGCGCACCATGTTCAGGGTGTTGTCGTAGAGGACGACCCAGAGGGCGCCGATACCGTGGTGGGCGGCTGTGGATATCTCCACGGCGTTCATGAGGAACCCGCCGTCGCCGGTCACGGCGACGCAGGTGGCGTCCGGGTCGGCGGTCTTGGCGCCGATGACCGCGGCGTTGGCCCATCCCATGCTCGCCATCCCGAGGGGGACATGGAGGCGGTGAGGCGGGTCGACGGGTACGTACTGGGTGAACCAGCCGGTGGTGTTGCCGATGTCGAGGAACACGTGCGCGCGCTCCACCCCGGTCAGCCACTCCCGTAGGCCCGCCATCACGGCCTGCGGCTTCACCGGCCGGGCGCTCAGCAGCTCTGTGTGGACGGCGGGAGCGACGGACGGCAGCTCCCGCAGCGCGTGGCGGCGGCGCCCGGCGGCCCCGCGTTCGCGGCGAGGGCGGACGGCGGCGGCGCCGGGGCGCCGTCCCGGGCCGGTCCAGGAGTCCCACACGTCCAGCAGCCCGGTGAGGAAAGCCCCGGCATCGGCGATCACCGTGCGGTGGGTGTCGTAGGAGTGGCCGGTGCGGGCCGGGTCGGCGTCGACCTGGCACAGGTGCTCGGCGGCCTGGAGGGCCGTGGTCCAGCGCCGGGTCGCCCATTCGCCCAGTCCACTGCCGACCACCAGTACGACGTCAGGTGGCCCCGCCTCGCCGTAGGCGTGGGCCCGCGCCGACCCGCCGGTGCCCAGCACGCCGAGCGCGGTCTCGCACGAGGACTCGGGGAAGACGCCCTTCGCCTTGCCGGTGGTCGCGACGGGCAGGACATGGCGTCGGCTCGCGGCGACGAGCCGGCGCAGCAGCACAGGGTCGGCCAGTGCCCCTCGGGCTCCGTTGCCGAGGAGCACCAGCGGGCGCGAGGCGTCCAGAAGCCGGTGCGCGATGTCTTGCAGGGCCTCCCGCGACGGGGACGGCGGGGCGACCGCTTCGACGGGGCGCCAGGTACCCGGCTCGTCCGGCTCGAAGGACAGGTCGACGGGGAGGGCGAGGTGGGCGGCCCCCCGGGGAGCCGCCAGCGCGGCCCGCAGCGCCGCGCGCACCACGGTGGGCGCGGAGGCGGCGTGGGTCAGTTCACGGCTGTACCGCGTACAGTGACGAAACGTTTCCGCTATGTTGACGTGGTCGTCCGTCCCCTCCTGGAAACTCCCCCGCCCGTGCAGCGGCCGCGCCGACTGCCCCGTGACCAGCAGCACGGGCGAGTTGTCCGTGTCGGCCACTGCGAGGTGTGGGAGGGCGTTCAGGGCACCGGGCCCACTGGTGGCGACCGCGACAGCAAGCGAACGGCGCACCCGGGCCCACCCGTCGGCCATCGCGACCGCGCCGGACTCGTGACGGGCGACCACCAAGTCCACTCCCCTGTCCGCGATCAGCTCGTGGAAGAGCGGACCCACCGCGCCGCCGGGTATCCCGAAGACCGTGTCCACGCCCAGGCCCCGGAGGGCCGCGACCAGCCCGGCGACGAAAGTCCGTGGCCCGGCATCGTCCACGGCCGCGGCCCCGGTGAAGGCCGCAGGTGCGGCGGCGCTCCCCTCGACCCGGGTCCCGGTGGCCGGCTTCACGACCGCGCCCCGGTCAGGGGCACGCCCGGCGCAGGTTCCGGACCGAGTGCAGTGTCGCCCCACCGCAGCACGATGGCCCCGGCCGTGGACACCGACCCGACGGCGAAGAGCACCACGAGGTCACCGCGCCGGACGCGCCCTTCGCGGGCAGCGTGAAAGAGGCAGGCCGGGGTGAGGACCGCGCCGATGTTGGCGTACCGCTCGTAGACGCTCATGGTCCGGTCCTGCGAGACGCCGAGACTGCGGGCCGCGAAGGCGGCGAACCACGCCACGGGGGTGTTGAACACGAAGAAGTCCACCTCGTCGATTCCGTGCCCGGCCTTGCGCAGGGCCTCGCCGACGCAGCGGCGGAGCTGATCGCCGGCGTTGTCGCGCATGGACCGGCCCGCCTCGGGGTCCCCCACCCGCCAGCGCACCACCGGCCGGCCGTCCCGCTCGTCCCGCGCCAGCTCGCAGCGGAAGGCGTCGCAGGACTCGGGGGTGCCGATCACCGACGAGGCCAGCACCCCACCCTCGTCGGCGGCGGGTTCCACCAGGAAGGCGGCCGCGCCGTCGCCGAGGAAGCGGGCGAGCGAGTCGCCGGGGCCGAGGAGGCGGGAGGAGCCGATCGAGACGACGACCGCGACCCGCTCGTACTCGCCGGAACGGACCAGGGCCGAGGCCGTCTGGAGGCCCACGACGGAGGAGGTGCAGGTGGACTCGTAGTTCCAGGCCGGGGCACTCACTCCGAGGCGTCGGGTGAGGTAGGCGGCGTTCTGGGCCCCCAGGGTGTCGGCGACGAACGAGGAGACCATCCAGGCGTCGACGTCCGCCGGGGACGCGCCGCGCGCCGCGAGCAGGGCGCGCACCGCCCGCGTCTCCAGGTCGAGCGTGCCCTCGCCCTCGGCCAGCACCCGGCGCTCCCGGGCGCCACGGAACGGGTCGGCGAGGTACGGGGCGCGCTCCTCGTCGAAGATCCGGTCCGGTGGAGCGGATTCGGCCGAGGCCAGGAGACGCACGAAGGGTGCCGCCTCCGTCTCGCTCCGGGTGTCACCGCCGGCGGTGTCCAGCCAGCAGGAGTTGGTCCGTACACCGGCGGGGAACTCCACAGCCAGCGCGGTGATCGCGGGAGTCGGCATCGGATCCTCCGGTGATCGAGGGGAGTGCTCTGCGGGGGCTCTTGAAACCGATGTTCCGTCTGGGGCCGGGCGCGGCTCTGAGCAATCTCTACTCATTTACGGCATTGGCGGCACGCGGCAGCATGGCGGAAAACAGACCCCGCCGAAACCGTCGGCGACCGGGGCTGCCGCCCTCCGGAGACGCACGAGGTGAGCCATGAACCGCATAGGGGCCGAATTCGTCATCCCCTGGCCGCTGCGGGTGAATCCGCACGTGGCACAGGCCAGGGACCGGGCCGTTCGATGGATGGCGGACTCCGGCCTCCTCCGGGGGGACGAGGCGGTCCGCACCTTCCACAACTGGCGGCTCGCGGAGGTCGCCGCCTACTTCTATCCGGACGCGGACGCCGATGACTGCACTCTGGCCGCCAAGATGATGGGATGGTACTTTGTTCCGTTTGACGACCAGCTCGACGGCGAGGGCGGCCGGGACCCGCGGCGGGTCGCGGCGATGGTCGACGTGCTGATCGGCGTCGTCCACGGCACACCCCCGCCGGCCGACTGGCGCACCCCCACGGTGCTCGCCTTCGCGGACCTCTGGGCGGACATGACCCGCCGCGCCTCGCCCGCTCTGCTGACACGACTGCGCGGCCACTGGTCCGCCTACTTCTCCTCGCAGGCGACGGAGGCCCTGGACCGGGCCAACGGCTTCCGGTACGGGGACCTGGAGAGCTACTTCACCCTGCGGGCCGACACCACCTGCTGCTACGGGCAGAACGACCTCGGCGAGCTGTGGGGTGGCCGCGAACTGCCGCCGTTCCTCTGGAGCCACCCCCTGCTCACGGAGTTCCGGCGCCTCGGCGCGGACCTGGTCGCGCTGCGGAACGACTCGTTGTCCACGCGGCACGAGGAGACCGACGGCGTGCACAACGCGGTGTTCATCCTGGAGCGCCTCCACGACTGCGACCGGGCCGAGGCCGTCGCCCTCGCCTCCCGGACGGCGCAGGCGAAGATGGACCGGCTGCTGGAGCTGGAGGCGGAGGCGCTGCCCCGGCTGATGAAACACCTCGACGGCGCGCGGCGCGAGGCGGTGGCGTGCCATGTCGACGTCGTCCGCAACTGGATCGTCGGGGACTACGTGTGGGAGGCCGAGTCCACCCGCAACGCCGGGCACCGGGAGACGCCGGACTGGGCACGGGGCCTGCTGTTCGGGGAGGACCGGTGAGCGCCGCTCCCCTGCCGCCGCCCCCACAGGCCCCCGGCGCGCTGCCCCTGGTCGGGCACCTCTGGCAGATGACCCGGGACCCGACCGGTTTCCTCGCCTCGCTCCCCCGTCACGGGGACCTGGTGACCATCCGGCTGGGGACGCAGCGGGTCCACGTCGCCTGCTCACCCCGGGCCGTCTCACAGGTCCTTAGAAAAAACGATCCTGCATTCGACAAGGGCGGCCCCTTCTTCGACAACATCGCGGCCTTCTTCGGCGACGGGCTGGCGACCTGTCCGCACGCCAAGCACAGCCGTCTACGCCGGCTGCTCCAGCCCGCCTTCACCCGGGAGGCGATCCGGGGCTACGAGGAGGCGGTGCGCGGCGAGACCGCGGCGGCGACAGCCCGCTGGCAGGAGGGGCAGGTGCTCGACGTCCTGCGCGCCATGCAGGAACTCGCCCTTCGCTTCACCGTGGTGACGATGTTCGCCGACTGGTCCCCCCGCACCTCCGGCTCCGCCTCGGACCTGACCGCGACTCTGGACGACGTGGACGTGCTGGTGGGCGGTGCGTTCACGCGCATGGTGGCCCCGGGTCTCAGCCGCCTCCCGCTGCCCGCCAACCGGCGCTTCGAGGCGGCCCGCCGGGCGCTGTACACCCGCATCGGGGCCACCGTCGCGGCCTACCGCGCCGACGGCGTGGACCGCGGGGACCTCCTCTCCGCGCTACTGCGCGACGCGGGCCAGGGCGCGGACCGACTGACGGACACCGAGATCCGGGAACAGGTGATGACCATGTTCATCGCCGGGATCGGCACCACCGCCGCCATGCTCGCCTGGGTCCTGGACCGGCTCGCCTCGGAACCCGGTCTGGACAGCGCGATCGCCCGGGAGTTGCGGAACCCGTCCGGGCCGGCGGGGGCCCCTTCCGCGGCCCTGGAACGGGTGATGGTGGAGACGCTACGGTTCCGCCCGGCGGCGTGGATCTTCAGCCGGGTCACCACCGCCACCACGGATCTCGCCGGCCACCGGGTCACGGCGGGCGCGGGAATCCTCGTCAGCCCGTTCGCGATCCACCACGACCCGAAGAACTTCCCCGCCCCCGAAGTCTTCGACCCCGACCGCTGGGTGGGCGCGGAGTCCCCGCTCTCCGCACCCTTCCGCGGCACCCGTCTCCTGCCGTTCGGGGAGGGCGCGCGCAAGTGCATCGCCTACGAGTTCGCCCTGACGAACATCACCCTGGCGCTCACCGGCATCCTGCGCCGCTGGCGGCTCGCCCCCGCAGGGCGGGGCCCCGCCGGCATCGCCGCCCGCAGCATCATCGAGCCGAAGGGCCTGCGGCTGCGGCTGGTGCGCCGGGACGCGGGGGCCGGGGAGGGGCGGCAGGTCCGTGAGCAGTGAGTAGAGCCTGCTCAAGCTCTGCCCCGCCGACGCTGCCTAACCTGCACGAACAAGTCGCATACGGACTTGGAAGCACATTTCACAGAGTTGCAGAGTGAGGTTCAGCGGTGGCGACGACAACGACGAAGGCGGTCGAGGCGGCAGCGGCACCGGCGCGGTTCCTCCGGGAGCCGCTGGCGTTCCTGGACGATCTCGCCGCACGTGGCGACGTGGTGCCGTTCAGGATGCTCCGCACGAAGGCCCTGTTCGTCAATCGCCCGGACGCCATCCGGCGGGTGCTGATGAACACGGAGGGCTACGTCAAGGAAGGACCCTTCTGGCGCGCCATGCGGGCGCTGCTCGGGGAGAGCGTGACCACCACCGACGGCGAGGTGTGGGCCGCCCAACGGCGTCCCGTGCAGCGCATCTTCGACGCGCACAGCTACGACTGGTCGGTTCCCCTCATCGGCGACCTCACCCACCGGATGCTCGACCGCTGGGAGGAGGAGGTCCGGCCCTCGGACGCGGTCGACATCGGACAGCAGCTCCGCGCCCTCAATCTCCGGATTGGGGCGCGCATCATCTCAGGAACGGACGACGCGACCTCGGGTGACTTCGGCCGCGCCTTCGAGGTGTGGCACGACGCGGCGGCCGCCTTCGCGAAGCTGCCCTTCCCCCCACTGAACTGGCCCACCCCCCGGCGACGCAAGGTACGGGCGGCGGAGCGGGCGATGGACGCCTCGCTCTTCAGCATGCTGGTCGAACGACTGCGGCAGCCGGCGGGAGGTGAGCCCGGGGTCGACGTGCTCTCCCAGCTCATCGCCTCGGGCGACGAGGCGGTCACCGCCAACCCGGCCGTGCTCCGAGACAATCTGATGAACCTGCGCCTCGGCACGTACGAGAACCAGTCCACAGCGCTTGCCTGGCTCTGGTACTGGGTCACCCGCGAGCCTCGGGTCTTCGAGCGCATGGCCGAGGAAGCCCGCTCGGTGCTCGACGGCAGGCAGATCGTCGCGGAGGACTTCCACCGGCTCACCTACACCACGGCGGCGGTACGCGAGACCCTGCGCATCTGCCCGACGATCTGGGTGCTGATGCGTGAGGCCGCCGAGCACGACGAGATCGCGGGACACCGGGTCACCCCTGGGACGCTGATGCTGATGAGCCCGTACACCATCCACCGGGACGCCCGCCACTGGCCGGACCCCCTGCGCTTCGACCCCGAGCGGTGGCTCGGGAAGCGACCGGAACACGGCGGCGGCATCAACTACATCCCGTTCGGCGCCGGCCCGCATGTCTGCCTGGCGGGCAACTTCGCCATCCAGCAGATGGTCGTCATCGCCGCGACCATCGCCTCCCGGTTCGACGTGACGGCGGCAACTCTCCGCCCGGCAGGGCTCGACCCCCGCATCTCGATGCGCCCGGACCGCCCGGTCACGCTGCACGTGAGCCCCCACCGCAACGACTGAGGCGGATTCCTGCGGCCGACGCGCCGCCCTTCCTCAACCGCCCCCGGCGGCACCTCGATCTCCCCACGACCGGAGCCATCATGACAACCACGACCGAATCGGTTCTGCCTTCGGCGGTCCGCGAGTACTACCAGGAGAAGACCGCCCGGCTCCTCGACAAGTACGGGCCGGGCCCCCGCGTCCACTACCACATCGGATACTTCCCCGACGCCGGCATGGTGCGCGCGGAGAGCCCGGAGGCCGTCCGCTCGGTGATCAGGGACGCCCAGGTCGAACTCGTACGCAGGGCGGCGGCCGTGTGGGACGCGGCTGCGACCCTCTCGGGCCGCATCCTGGACATCGGCTGCGGTCTCGGGGGCGGGGCCCTGCACTGGGCGGAGCACCACGGGGCCACGGTCACCGCGGTGACCATCGCCGGTGAGCACGCCCCGGTCATCGAACGGCACGCGGCGGAGGCCGGGGTGTCCGACCGGATACGCGTCCTCGTGGGCGATGCCGCCGAACTCTCCTTCGGTCCCGGCCACGACGGGGCGGTGGCCATGGAGAGCATGTGCTACATGGACCGTGCCGCGGTCTTCCGCCGTGTGGCCGCGGCGCTCCGCCCCGGCGCCTCGTTCTGCGTCCAGGACGTATTCCTGCGGGACCCCGCGTGGAAGAAGACGTTCGACCGGTACTGGGCCACCGACATCGGCACGGCCGAGGAATACCGGCGCAACGCCGGTGCTGCGGGCCTGACCATGGACCGGAACGAGCGGGTCACCGAGCGGACGTCCGACTTCTGGGTGCACAGCATCGCCTGGATCGAGGCGAAGTTGGCCGCGACGGCCCCGAACACCACCGAGCAGGCACGACTCCTCGAATCCCTGCGCCGCCACGCCCTGTTCTACAGGGCCTGGCGGGAGGGCGCGTTCGACATCCGCTTCCTGCGCTTCACCAAGTACTGAGACCGCGGGCGACCCGAAGGCCCCGCCCTGGCACCCGGGTGCCGTCTACCCCTTCCCTCCCGTCCGACAGGAGAGCATTCCCGGACATGACCGACACCACCACGCCGTCACGGGCTCCCCGGCTGCTCCTGGGCCCAGACGACATCCGATGGCCCTTCACCACAGGGTTCAGCCCCCTCGCCGAAGAGGTGGCGGCCCACGGCACCCGGTGGGTGGAACGGTTCGGGCTAGCGGCGAGCCCCGCCGCGCAGAACCGTTTCCGCCAGGCCCGTACAGGCTGGCTGACCGCGGCCACCTACCCGGAGGCCGGACAAACCCTGCTGTGCTGCGCGCACGACTGGATGGTCTGGCTCATCGCCTTCGATGACGAGTTCGACGAAAGCGGTGTCGGGCGAGACGCCGACCGCGGCCGTGCCGTGACCGACCGGATGCACGGGGTCCTCGCGGGAACAGCGGTACCGGACGGGTCTCCGGCGGCGGTGGCGCTCCGGGATCTGTCCGGGCGGCTGCGTGACGTCGGCGGACCGAGGTGGACCGCCCGGTTCCTGCGGCATGTGGACGAGTACTTCCGCTCCTACGACTGGGAGGCCCGCAACCGGGCGGCGGGCACGGTGCCGACCGAGGAGGAGTACCTGGAGCAGCGCCTGCACACCGGAGCCGTCCAGACCTGTTTCGACCTCGTGCAGCCGGCGCTCGGACTGGACACCGAACTGGACCTGTGGGACACCGCCGCGCTGCGCGGCATGGAAGTGTCCGCGTCCCAGGTCATCTCCCTCACCAACGACCTCGTGTCGTACCCGAAGGAGCGCGCCCGCGGCGATTTCCACAACCTGGTGGCGATCCACCGCGAACGCGGATCGCTCGACGTGCCCGACGCCGTCGCTCTCGTCCTCGACCGCATCCACGGGTTCCTGGCGTCTTTCGAGTCGGCGGCCGCGGCGCTCCGTACCACGGGTACGGCCGTCGACCGGGCCGGTGCCGCCCGCTACGCGGACGGGCTGCGGGCCTGGATGCGGGGCAACCACGACTGGTCGCTCCGTTCCGCCCGGTTCACCGACGTGGACTCCTCGCCGGCGGGACTCGCACCGGCCCACCTCGGCGACATCCTCGACCACCGTGCCGGTCCGGCGGCGGGGCGACACCACGCGTGAGCTCCGTCCGGCACTCGCTTCGGCCGCGCGCCCTCGCCGGCCGTTCCACGGTGCGCCCGGATTCCGGGCCATCTTCCATGCAAGAAAGGCACCTCATGCGCAAACGAACCAAGGCCGGCGCCCTGCTGGGCGCCGCCGCCATGCTGTCCGGTCTGGGTATGGCCGCCCCCGCGCAGGCGGCGGACCCGCAGGCGTACCTGGTGCTGGTCGAGTGGCAGGACTACCGGCCGGGCTACATCAGCGACTGCGACTGGGGCAGCGCCTGCGACCGCGCCGAGGCGTACGGCACGCTGGCCGCCCACACCACCGCGACCGGGGCGCGCGCGAGCGGCACCCGGTTCAACTTCGGCAAGTGGGAGCCGAGCGGGGACTGCCACGGCGTCCTCAGCGACAACATGGGCGGAACCAAGTGGACGTGGCCGTCCACCTCCGACGACATGAAGCAGTACAAGGCGGTCAAGGACTGTCTGAAGCGGGTCGAGAACGGCGCCACATATCTCTTCAAGGACGTGATGATGTGTCAGTCGTCCTCATACCGGGTCTGTGACCGGACCTCCCGGCAGAAGAACAGCAACGCGGCGCTGCTCAAGGTCTATCCCGGCGACCGCATCCGGATGGGGGCTCACATCCGCGACTACGACGCCCTCAGCTCGAACGACGACCTGTGCAACGTCCAGCAGTTCACCGAGACGCTGACGGACGGCACGCTGCGGAACCTCGACCGCCAGGGCCGCATCCTGGAGCGGCACCCCGAGGCGATGTGCGACCTGCGGTACACCCTCAAGACGGTCATGCCGGTCAAGGGCTGACGGAGCGGCTCGCCCGCGAGGAACAGGGGCCGGCGGGCCCGCGAGGGTCCGCCGGCCCGTCGGCACGCCGCCGGACGCCCGTCCGCGGCCGAGACGGAGGTAGTTCATGGTCCACGTACAGGTCGAGAAGTACCCCAACGGGTTGCTCACCTTCGACGGCACGTACATCGACGGGCTCGGGCAGCGCCTGCACATCGGTTCTGTCACCGAGGTCTCGTACCGCCCCGCCCGCCGGTGGGTGCCCGGGGCGAGCGGCCTGCTGGTGCTGAGGGTCTCCGCGCGGGTCGGAATGGACCGCGCCAACAGCAAGCTGCTCGTACGGGCGGCACGGGAGGCGGAGCTGCGCGCCTTCGTGGCGGCGCTCGAAGCGGCACGGGAGGCGGCGCGGGACTGAGGGGAGCTGCGGCGGAGGGGAGTTGAGTAGTGGTTTACCAAGACCGGTGCCGCGCCCCCGTGGTCTGCTCGGGCGATCCGAACGGCCGCTGACCGCACGCGGTCGCCGTTCGCCCCCATGGGGCGGTCGCACACGAAATGAGCTGATCCATGTCCCGGATTCGTCCCCTCTCCTCCACTGTCGCGGTGGTCTCGTCGCTGGTCCTCGCCGCCTCCGCCTTCACGGCGGGCACCGCCGCCGCCGCTCCGCCGGCCGACGAGCCCCGGCCGGCCGACTCGGCGGCGACGGCGTACGCGCGGATGGCCGGTATCCCGGCGGCCGAGGCGGGTCGGCGGCTCGCGGTGCAGGACGGGCTCCTGAAGACCGCGGACCGGCTGGCGGACCGGCTCGGAGACCGCGCCGGCGGCGCGTGGCTCGATCAGGAGTCCGGCCGACTGCACGTCAGGGTCCACGACGCGGCGGCCGCCGACGCGGTGCGCGGCGCCGGTGCCGTAGCCCACCTGGCGAGCGCCGACGACCGGCGGCTCCAGGATCTCAAACGGCGACTCGACACCGCGTCCCGCGCCACGAGCCCCGCCGGGGTGAGCCGCTGGTACGTGGACACCGCCGCGTCCCGGCTGGTCGTCGTCGCCGCCAAGGGCGCCGACGGCCTGGTCCGGGGCGCCTTCGCGGACGCCGTGCGCGGCGCCGGGGACCTCGTCCGGGTGGAGCGGGACGCCAGCGCTTTGACGGACGCCGCGGAGAACCTCTACGCGGGCACCGAGATGTACAACGTCAACGCCACCTTCTGCTCCACCGGCTTCAACGTCCGGGGCCCGCGGAACGCCGCCGGCGTCTACCCGCAGTACACCCTGACGGCCGGGCACTGCATGCAGGGGGCGTCCAATTCGCAGTGGTTCCGCAACGGGGTCTACCTCGGCCAGGTCACCGCCTATACCGTGGTCGGCTCGGACCACGCGATCCTCGCCAACGCCTCGCCCGCGTACTGGATTCCGAGGCCCGCGGTGTGGCGGTACGACGGCTACATCAACAACGTCACCGGCTGGTCGAACGCGGTGGTCGGCAGCGTCGTCTGCAAGTCGGGCCGGACCACGGGGTACAGCTGCGGTTCCGTGACCGCCGTCGGCGTCAGCGCCAACACGCCCAGCGGCGCCAAGTGGGGTCAGGTGCAGACGAACCTGTGCGCCGAGCCGGGTGACAGCGGCGGCCCGGTGACGGCCGGCAACCGCGCTGTGGGCCTCACTGGCTCGTCCGTGACGCACGGAGCGTCCCGGAAGTGCGGCCAGAAGGTCAACCAGCCGAATGTCGCCCTGTTCCAGCCGGTCGGGGCGGCCCTCTCGGCGTACGGCGTGTCCCTGGTGACCGGCTGACGGCCGGCCGCCCACACCAACAGAGAGAAGGGGCCCGCATCCACCGGGATGCGGGCCCTACAGCCGTTTCCGGGAACGGTCAGTCGATGACGACGACGCCCTGGAGGTAGATCTGCTCCTTGTTGTAGCCGTCGTAGCCCTTGATGAGGGTCCCGCGGTTGACGACGAACTGCCCGAGGTCGTAGGTCAGGCTCATCTCGGGCGACTGCTTGCCGGTGCCGACGAAGCCCAGCGTGGCCGGGTCGTTGAAGGTGATCCGCGAGGTGCCGCCGAGGGTGCCCTGGGCGCCCACGATGGTGACGGCGTGCCGGCCGAGCACCTTCCCCGCCTTCATCCTGAGGACGGCGCCGATCATGACATGGCTCTTCACGCCCGGTCGCCCCAGCAGGGTGGCGACGCGGTGCCCCGCGAACGGGTGCAGGGCGAGGCTCTCGTAGCGGGCGGTCATGCCGAGATGTCCGGTGCCGCGGATCATGCGGTTCAGGCCGTCGGTGATGCCCTGGACGCCGATCCCCTCCTCCGCGTCGAGGCCGATCTCGTTCGAGATCCTCTTGATCTGGTTGGTGACCTTGGCGTAGTTCCCCGGATCGTTCTTCATCGGGTCCACCGCGCCCGGCAGCATGAACGGGTGGCCGCGCAGGTCCATGTAGTAGAGGGCGTTGGCGACGACCGTGGGCCCGCAGTAGAACTCGCCGCCCTGCACGAGCCCGGAGCGGTACTGGTCGATGTCGGGCATCCCGCACACCCGTACGTTCCAGGCACTGCTGTTGACCAGTCCGGTGGGGGTGCAGCCCGACGCGGCGGCGCCGGGAGCGACGGCTCCGATCGTTCCCGCGGCCATGGCCAGAGCGGTCAGCACACGGAGGGGACCGCGGTGGGGATTTCTCATGGTTCGATGCTTCCTGTCGTGCCAATGCGGAGAGCCACGACAACGCCGCGGCTCTTCCGGCACGCTACGGTCCCCGGATCAGCGATCACTCGTGCACGGGATACTCAAATGCGGGTGGGCAAGGCATTCCGACCAGGACCTGAGCGACGAAAGAATCACGCCACTCCCCTGGCTTGATATATACCTGTTTGCTGTTCTATAGGGGAGCATGCGGAACATTTCGCACGGAGACAACCGGGGGCGAGACCAGATGAACGCCATGGACCAGCAGCGGCGATGGCCTCTTACCGGCCGCGACGACGAACTGCGTGCCTTCCGCGACGCGCTGGGGGACCGGCAGCGGCGCAGCTTCCTCCTCTCCGGGCCCGCCGGGGTGGGCAAGTCCCGGCTCGCCGAGGAGTGCTGGTCGCTGGCGCGCGCGGAAGGGTGGCCCGCCAAGCGGGCCCTGGCCACCGACGCGGCCGCACTGGTCCCGCTGGGAGCCATCGCGCATCTGCTGCCCGTAGGCATCGACTCGGCGACGCCGTCGGCCGGACTGGACGCCGTGGCGCGGGCCCTGGCCCCCGGGGGACGCCCCTCCGTCGTCCTGATCGACGACCTCCATCTCCTCGACGCCACCTCGGCGCGGATGCTCCACGGTCTGCGCTCCGATGGGGCCATCCGGCTCGTCGCGACCATCCGGGACGGCGCACCGGTGGCACCCGCCGTCCAGGACCTGGTGGACGACCGGGACGCGCTGCGGCTGGAGTTGGAGGACCTCACCGAGGACCAGGTGCAGGCGCTCCTGCCCCGTGTCCTGCGCGGACTGGTCGGCACCAGGACCGTCCGGGAGCTGCACTCGGCGAGCCGGGGCAACGCGCTGTACCTGCGCGAACTGGTCCTGGGGGCGATCTTCACGGACGCGCTGCGCTACGACGGCGAGGTCTGGGAGCTGCACACGGACGAACTCGCCGGCACCCCCCGGCTGCACGAGATGATCGAGTGCCGTCTGTCCGCCGTCCCGCCGGACGCCCAGGAGATGCTGGACACTCTCGCGCTCTGCGAACCCCTGCCCGAGGGCGTCCTGGAACGCACCGGCGCGCCCGGCGCCCTGGACGCGCTACGCCGGGCGGACCTGGTCCACGTCGACCGGCAGGACGAGGACGGCCTGGTGTCGCTGGCGCACCCGCTCTACGGCGAGGTGCTGAGGGCCCGTCTGACGCCGCTGCGCCGCCGCGTCGTCCTGCGGCGGCAGATCGAGCACGCCCGCACCCACGACACCCGCCGCAACGCCCCGCTGCGCATCGCCTCCTGGCAACTCACTGCCGACGGGACAGCCGATCCGGACCTGCTCGTCCGCGCGGCCGGCCTGGCCCGCCACTCGCACGACCACCGCCAGGTGGTCGCCCTGCTGGAGTCCCTGCCGGAGGACCGCCACACCTCGGCCACGCGGCTTCTGCTGGGCGACGCCCTCTGGGAACTGGGCCGGGCGCGGGCCGCCGAGGAAGCGCTGGACGCGGCGTACACGCTGGCACGCACGGAGGAGGAGCTGACCCGGGCGACACTGGCACGCGCCTGGAACCGCTTCTCGGCGGACCGGGGGCAGGAGGCACTGGACCTGCTCGACCGGTTCCGGGCGGAGGACCGCTCCGCGCGCACCACGCATGTACTCCGCATCAGCGAGGGCGTGATCCGGGCCTTCACCGGGGAGCCCGAACGCGCGCTGGAGCTGCTCGGCTCGCTGGAGGAGGACCCGGACACGGCCGCCGACGTCATGGTGTGGGCGCAGGGCGCCCTGCTGAAGGGCGAGGCCCTGGCGATGACCGGGCGGACGCGGCAGGCCATCACCTGGGCCGAGCACGCGCACAGCGCGCAGTTGCGCACCCGGTCCGAGGCACCGCTGCCGCATCCGGGCTCGCAGCTCATCGTCCTGGTGATGGCGCTGACCGAGGCCGGCGAACTGCGCGGGGCGGTCGAGGAAGGCGAACGCGCGTTCCGGATGGTCGACGACGCCCGCATGCCACTGCCCCGGATCTGGGCGGCGCACCATCTGGCCCGGGCCCTGTGGCTTGCCGGGCGCCCTGCATCGGCCCGCCACTGGTACGCGCAGGCGGTCGCCCTGTGCCGGATGCACCACCAGCCGCAGGCGGCCCGGCTCGCGAACGGCGGACTCGCTGCGTGCGCGGCCGTGCTGGGGGACGCGGAGGGGGCGCAGGCGGCCCTCGCGGCCGTGGAACCCGGGACGGCGCTCCTCGCGGGCGAGGAGCGCCTTGGACAGGCATGGGCGGAGGCGTCCCGCGGACATCTGCGGGAGGCTCGCCGCATCCTGTTCGAGGCGGCCGATCAGGCGCGTGCCACGGGCCATGCCACCTCCGAGTCGTTCCTGCTGATGGACGCGGCCCGCCTCGGCGGCGCAGGGGAGGCCGTGAAGCGGTTGGAGGAGCTGGCGGAGAGCTGCGACGGTTCGCTGATCCCGGCGCGAGCCGCCTTCACACAGGCGCTGGTGCGCAAGTGTCCCGAGGCGCTGCTCGCCGCGTCGGACGGGCTGGCGGAGATCGGGGCGGAGCTGCTGGCGGCGGAGGCGGCGGCAGCAGCGGCTGAGGCCTGGCGGAGGCGGGGGGGCGCTCGGCGGGCCGCGTCGGCACAGGCCCGCAGCGAGGAACTGGCCGGCCACTGCGAGGGGGCGCGGACCCCCATGCTCGCCACCCCCGAAACGCATCAGCCGCTCACTCCGCGTGAGCGGGAGATCGCCCTGCTGGCGGCAGGCGGGGCAACGAGCAAAGAAGTCGCGAAGCTCCTGGGGCTCTCGATCCGGACGGTCAACAACCACCTCCAGCACCTCTACGGGAAACTCGGCGTCACCGGGCGCGAGGAGATGGTGCGCGCCTTCACTTCGGGCACGGACGGCCCCGCAGTACCGGAGGGCTGAGTACGCGGCCTGTGATCGGGTGCGGCGGCGATCCTGGGGCAGGCGGCTTCGCGCCACCGCCCGGGTGTCGTGGCGCGAAGCCGTCCCGCCCGTCATGAAGACCGCGTCCCGGTGGGCGGCCGACCTGCCTGGTCAGCCGCGCACCGGCGGGGACGACGCCGCCCAAACCTCGCGGACAGTGAATGAGTACCCATTGCTCAGGAGTCCGCGACTGAGCGTCCCTATCCTCGGTCGAGGGGCGGTCCTCGGCATACGCAGGGGCAGAAGTGCCCGGCTGCGCTGGTGCGTCCGGCGCGCCGCAGCCCCCTCCCGACTGCCGACGCAACGGAGTGCTCCATGTCCCAAGCCCAACAGCCGAACCGATGGGAACTGCCCGAATTCCGTACCGTGCAGGTTCTCGGTTCGGGAGCCAGCGGTGAGGTCGTCGAGGCCGTTGACGTGCGGACCGGCACTGAGGTCGCAGTCAAGTACCTGAGCGAGACACTCCGCGCGGACACCACACAACTGGAGGGCTTCCGCAAGGAAGCCCGGCTGCTGCAGCAGATCGACTCCGCGCATGTGACCCGTCTCTACGAATACCAGGAACACGGCTCCGGCGCGGCGATCGTCATGGAACTCGTCAAGGGAACCTCCCTCGGGCGGCTGCTGCGCGAGCAGGGCCCGCTGCCCCCGGAGGCAGCCCTTGGCATCCTCAAGGGCTCCCTGCTCGGGCTGTCGGCGGCCCACTCGGCAGGCATCGTGCACCGCGACTACAAGCCCGGCAACGTCCTGGTGGCCCCGGACGGCACGTCCAAGCTCGTGGACTTCGGCATAGCCGTGCGACGGGGCGCCGAGGCGCCCTGCGCCGGCACCCCCGCCTACATGGCGCCCGAGCAGTGGCAGGGCCGCCCCCCGTCCCCGGCGACCGACATCTACGCCGTGTCCGCCACCTTCTACGAGTGCCTGACCGGCTACCGGCCGTACCAGGGCGACACCCTGCACGAATTGGCCGTGCAGCACATGACCGCCCCCGTCCCCGTCGGCCGGGTGCCCGACCCACTGCGGCCCCTGCTCGTCCAGGGGCTCGCCAAGGACCCTGCGGAGCGCCCCGCCGACGCGGACACCTTCCTCACCGGCCTGGACGAGGCGGCCGCCGCGGCATACGGGCCCGACTGGGAGGAGCGCGGCAAGCGCGCGCTCGCGGCCCTGATCGCGCTGACCCCGCTGCTGTGGCCGCTCTCCGGCGGGAGCGGCGGCGAGGCCGACGCGCACCTGACGGCCATGCGCCCCGAACCCGCCCCGGACCCGGCCGGCACCACACTCACCACGCTCCCGGCGCAGGGAACGCCGGGTGCCCGGCCCCGGCCGCACGGACAGGGGGGTGCGGCCGGGGCCGGGCGGACTCCCGTGCCCCGCAGAATCTGGGTGACGGCCGCCGCAGGGGTGGCGACCGTCGCCCTGATAGGGGGCGGTGTGGCGGCGGTGACGGCCTCCGACGGGAATCGCCGCGACGCGGCGCACGGGACCGCGGACCATCACTCCTCCGCACCGTCCGCGCCGGGCACGGAGTCCGGCGCGGCGTCGGCCGGCCCGTCCGCCTCGGCCTCTGCCTCGGCGTCCGGCTCCCCGTCGGCGCACGACCCGGCTTCGCCCTCCGGCGGCCCGTCCTCCTCGGCGGGCGCCGCGGGCGACGTCCCGCACTCGGGCGGCGCCGAGAGCGGCGGGGTGTCGGCGGGCTCGGACAGCGGCGCGACCGCGGGCGTCTCCGGCGGGGCGTCCTCGGGCGCCACCGCGGGCGCGGGCATGCCGGACACCCCGTCGGCGGGCGGGGTGACGAGCAGCGGTGGCACCGGAGGCACGAGCGGCTCTCCCACGTCCAGCGGTGGGGCGACCACCTCGGCCGGGCCCACCGGCGGAGCCACCACCTCCGCGGGACCGACCGGCGGAGCCACCACCTCGGCCGGGCCCACCGGCGGAGCCACCACCTCCGCGGGACCCACCGGCGGCAGCACGGGTGGGGCCGAGCCGCCCGCCCCCGCCCCGCCGGCCGTCGAGCACGTCGGCGTGACCGCGCTCTCCTCCGACGGCGCCCGCCGGGCCACCGCGCGGGTGATCGTCTGGACGGAGGGCACCGGCCCGGTGACACTGACCGTCCGCTGGTACGACGCCCCCGCGGGCGCCAGCGCGCAGAACCCCGGCCGGCAGGAGGCGTCCGAGACGCTCACCCTCAGCGGGAAGACCCGCTACGAGGTGACCGTCTCGCACCTGTTCGACCGGGAAGACTGCACCCCGAACTGGGGCGTTCTCGCCAGTACGTCCCCGGGCGCCGCCAAGGCCCGGCCGTACCGCACGACACCGGCCTCGTCGTGCCGGAGCCCGTTCTCGTGAGCCCGCGGGGACAGGGGCGGTACGAGCCGCCGGAGTCCTGGGACGAGCAGACCTCGCCGACCTATCTCGACGAGAGCTGGACGACCGGGGACGGGCGGCAGGACACACCCGTCCTCGGCGAGTTCGGGCCGCCCCCGGTGCCCTTCGGGACGGGGTACGCCGGCGGGCCGGACGAGGACCCGACCATGCGAGTGGACCCGCGGGCCGCCGCCCTCACACCCCCCGGGGGCGAGCCCGATCTGCCGCCGACCCTGGTGGCGCCACCCGGCGAACCGCTCGTTCCGGCAGGCGGGGGCGGGCACCCGGCCGAACCGGTCCACCGCTTCGGCCCCGGGGTGCCGCCGTACGCCGGGCACCCCGCGTCCGGGGAATCCGCGGACCGCGGCTCCCGGCGCAGGCGGCGTGAACCACGTGAACGTCGGTCCCCCCTGCTGCGGTTCTGGGTCGCCCTGCTGGTGCTCGCCCTGACGGCGGGCTTCCTGGTCTGGCGGTACCACTTCGCCGCGCCACTGGACGTGCGGGGCACCTCCGTCTCGGGCCCGGTGGGACGGCTCGGCTGCGGTGCCACCGCCGAGATCGCCGTGACCGTGCGGACCAACGGAGCCGAGGGCATCCTGCGCTACCGCTGGGTCCGCAGCGACGGGACCGGCTCCGGAACGATGCGGGAAGCGCTCCCCCGGGGAACGGACACCGCCCGGCTGCGCACCAGTTGGAGCTTCAACGGCCCGGGTGAGCAGGACGCCTGGGTGACCCTGCAGTTCGTCGACCCGGTGGCCGAACCCGCCACCGCGTCCTTCCTGTATTCCTGCGCCGACGCCGCGGCGCAATCGTCCGCCGCGGCGGACGCGCACCGACCGTCGGGACAGTCGTCCGACTCCTGAGGAGAGCACGTGAGCGCACCCGTTCTGGCCACCCGGACCTGGCCGTTCACCGGCAGGGCGAAGGAGTTCGCCCGGGCACTCTCCCTGCTCAACGGCCGCTCCCCGCGGACCGTGGTGATCGTCGGCCGCTCCGGCACCGGGAAGAGCAGACTGGCGCGCGAGTGCGTGGCTCGCGCCTCGGCGCAGGGGCGTCCCGCGCTGTACACGGCCGCGACCGCTGTCTCCCGGCAGGTGCCCCTCGGGGCGCTGGCGCCGATCCTTGCGCCCGGTACCTCGCGCACCCCGCGCGAACTGCGGTCCGCCCTGCACGGATCCGGGCGCGGGACGCTGCTGCTCGTCGACGACCTGCATCTGCTGGACGCCGAGTCCTGGGAACTCCTCACCCCGCTGGTGCGGTCCGGACAGCTTCGGCTGATCGGCACGATGAACACCGACGGCGCGGTGGAGGGGGCCGCCCGCCGGCTCGAAGCGTTCGGCCCGGTGGGCACGCTGGCCCTGGACCCACTGCCCGAGCAGGTGGTGCTCACACTCCTGGAGAATGCGCTCGGGGCCCCGTTCGAACGGCGTACCGCGCTCACGCTGTCCCAGCTGAGCCGAGGCAGGCCGCTGCATCTGCGGGAACTGACCCTGGGCGCCGTCGACCAGGGCGAACTGGTCCAGGAGGACGGCGTCTGGCGGCTGTCCGGCCGGCTGCGGCCGTCCGCCCGCCTGATCGCGCTGGTCCGGCACCAGCTCGGACGGGTCGGGGAAGCCGATCTGGAGCTGCTGACCGATCTCGCGCTCTGCGGCCCGGAGCGGGCCGAGCGACTGCCCGCCGACGCCTGCCGGCGGCTGGCCGACCAGGAGCTGGTCTCCGCGGGGCGGGCCGGCGCGGGCGACGCCTCACCGTGCTGGCGTCTGACCGACCCCGTGCAGGGACTGGTCCTGCGGGCGGTGACGGCGGAGCACGTGGCCCGGCGCATTCTGCTGGCCCGCGCCGAGCGCACCGACCACGCCACGTCCGGGAGACAGGACCGCGACGGGGCCGACTTCCTGCGCAGCACGCTGTGGCGGGTCCGGGCCTCGGAAGCGGTCCCCGCGGAGCGCCTGCTGCGGGCGATCGAGGTGGCCCGGGCCGCGCACGACGCGCCGGCGGCGCTGCGGCTGGCCCGCGCCCTGGTGATGGTGCGGGACGACTGCCGGGCGCATCTGCTACTGGGGGAGTTCAGCCATGAGTGCGGGCACCGCAAGGAGGCCCACAGCGCCCTGGAGCGTGCCCAGGAGCTGGCCGGCACGCGGGAGGACTGGCTGCTGGGCGTGGTCCTGCGCACCCGGACCCTCGCGCACGGGTTTATGCGCATAGACCGAGCGCTGGCCGTCAACCGCGAGGCCCGGCTCGCCGCCTCCCCCGAAGCGGAGGGGGTGCTGCGGGCCAACGAGGCGGCCCTGCTCTGCTTCGCCGGGGACGTCGCGGCGGCCTCGCGCCTGCTGGACGAGGTACCGGCCGACAATCCTGCGGCCGCCCTCCTCGCGGTGACGCCGCGCGCCTACTGCGCGTCGGAGACCGGGCGCCCGGCAGCGGCTCTGGAGCTGCCCCCGCCGGACACGGAGGACTGCCCCCGGGCGACCGCGGTGCTGCACCCCTCGATATTCGCCGGAACCCGGGCGCGCGTCCTCGCCGAGGCGGGGCGGCTGGACGAGGCGGAACGCGAGGCGCAGGCGGCGTACGACCTGGCCGTCGAGACCCGGTCCGGGACGGAGCAGATCTGGTGCGGGCTGCACCTGGGGTGGATCAGCCATCTGCGCGGGGCCCCCAACCGGGCGCGCTCCTGGTTCATTTGCGCCGTGACGCGGTCCCGGCAGCAGGGCTACCAGTACGGGTTGTGGGCGGGCCTCATCGGGCGCGCCCTGGCGGAGTCCACGGCGGGCGACAGCGAGGCGGCGGTCATGTCGCTGACCGCGGCGCGGGAGGTCCGGCCCGCCTCCTGGACGCGTCCGGAGCAGCATCTCGCGGAGGGCTGGTGCGAGGCGGCGCTGGGGCGGCTGTCCAGGGCCCGCACGGTCCTCACTGAGGGCGCCCGCATGGCGGAACGGGCAGGGCTGCTGGTCACCGAGTCGCATCTGCTGTTCGACGTGGCGAGGCTGGGTGACGCGCGGAGTGTCGCCGGGCGGCTGCGGAAGATCGCGGACCGCTGCGAGAACCCGTTCGTCACGGCCCGGGCCGAGGCGGCGCACGCGCTGGCACACCCGTCCGGCGAGGGCCTCGCCGCGGCGGCGGAACGGTTCCGGGGGTTCGGGGCGCTGCTGTCCGCGGCGGAACTGCTGACAGCTGCCGGGGGCGCGTACCGGAGCGAAGGCGCCCGCTCGGCCGCGGAGCGCACATGGGCCGAGGCCCAGGAGGCGGCGGGCGGCTGCGAGGGGGCGGTCAGCCCGGGCCTGATACCGCACACGCTGCGGTCGGAGCTGACGCCGCGGGAACTGGAGGTGTGCCTGCTGGCCGCGCGCGGCCTCGGGAACACGGAGATCGCCCGGCAGCTCGACCTCTCGGTCCGAACGGTGGGCAACCACCTCCAGCACGTCTACGCGAAGACCGGCATCAGAGACCGTGCGGTCCTCCGCGACGCGGTCCATGGGGCAGCGTGACCCCCCCGGGACCTCGCCCGGGGCCGCCCGGCGGCGCCCGGGGCGGGCGGGTGGCGCTCGGAGTCTCCGACTCGACGGCGGCGCCTTGCGCGGGGAGTGTGTGCGAAGTCGGCACCCCGGGGGCCGGCCTGATCGTGGACGGCGGGGGAGGTGCGGGCTGCGGGCCGAGTGCCGAGAGGCGCAGCGAGCGCAGAGCGCCCACCGTCGATGACGGTGGGCTCGGAGCCGACCGGCACGGGGCCGGCCCGGTCAGGAAGGACATGTGTGAGGCGAAGGGACCCTGCCAACGGAGCAGTCGTCGCCGGTCAGGCGCAGTCGACCACGGCCCACGTGACTGCACGGCTGCCCGACGTGTGCCGCCCGTGGTCCGCCGCGAGGGCCGCGACCACGGCGCGCCCCCGGCCCCTCTCGGAGGCGGTGCCGCCGACACAGCCGGCGTCCGTCTCCTCCGTCCCCTCGTCGTCCGCCGGGGTCAGCGGGCCACAGCAGCCGCCGTCGCGGACCCGGATGCGCAGTCGTCGGCCGCCCGCCCCGCCCGGCATCTCCAGCACGAGCTGGACGGTCACCGGGGGTGCGGCGTGCTCGACCGCGTTGGCGACCAGTTCGGAGAGGACCAGCAGCACGGCGTCGGCCGCCTCGTCGCCGATCCCCGCGTGTTCCAGCAGGGCACGCGCCCGGCGGCGGGCCGCGCCGCAGGACGAGAGTTCGTGGGGCAGCAGGAAATAGTCCTGCTCAAGAGTCCGGCACGGCCCCTCGGGGGGCGCCTGAGGCAGCGGCAGTGCGACGCCCTCGGCGGCGGTGCTTCCGGAGGTGGACACGGGTGGCGCGAAGGGGCTCATGATCGGTCCGTTTCTCGTGGGTCACGGTCTGCCGGATACCACCCACTGCACCAGAGGGCGCCACCCGGCAGCATGAGCAGCCGATACCTAAATGTCCGATTCTCAGGTACGTGGCCCTGCCGCCCCTTCCTCCCCCGAGGCACTGGCACCGCCACCGCGCCCGCAGGAGATGCACGATGACGACCACGCCCCCCACCGGCCGCGTCCGAGGCCGTACCGGACACGGCGGCCGCTGGCCCTTCGCCGCACGGCAGCAGGAACTGGACGCCTTCGAGGTGTTCCTGGACGACCCGGCCACGACCGCCGTACTCATCCACGGCGGGGCGGGCTGCGGCAAGAGCCGCCTGGCGGAGGAGTGCCTGCGCCGCGCCGCGGGCCACGCCCGCCGTACCGAACACGCCACCGCGACCGCGGCAGCCGCCCGCATGCCGCTCGGGGCCCTCGCCCATCTCCTGCCCGCCGCGGTGGGCAGGCAGGACCCCGTCGCCACTTTCCAGGCCGCTTCGGCTGCCCTCGGCCCCGCCGCTGCCGGTGCGTCGCGCACCGTGCTCCTCGTCGACGACCTGCACCTACTGGACAGCACCTCGGTCATGCTCCTCGGCCATCTGCTTCACAACCGCCTGGTCTTCCTGGTGGCCACCCTCCGGGACGGCGTTCCGCACTCCGACATGCTGGAGTCGATCGACCGTCAGGAAGGCACCCGGCGGTTGGCCCTGACCCCGTTCTCGCGCGAGGAGGTGTCGGAAGTCCTGCGGCAGGCACTCGACGGTCCGGTCGAGCACGCGACCCTCGAAGTCCTCACCCGCGCCAGCGGCGGCAACGCGCTCTGCCTGCACGAGCTGGTCAACGGAGCCCTCGCGGCGCGCCGGTTCGAGTGCCTGCACGGCGTGTGGCGGCTGAGCGGCCCGCCGGTGGGCACCGACCGGCTGTCGGAGATCGTGGGGAGCCGCCTGGCGGGTCTCAGCCCGGATCAGCGGACACTGCTGGAGACCGTCGCGCTGTGCGAGCCGGTGCCACTGCACTCGGTCCGGCGGCAGGCGCGGACCGAGGACCTGGAGGCGCTGGAGCGCGAGGGGCTGGTACGCCTTGTCACCGCGGGTCTGCGCACGGAGTGCGTGCTGGGCCATCCCATGTACGGCGAGGTCGTGGAGGCGTCCATCACCGAGTGCCGACGGCGGGAGGTCCACGCCGAGCAGGTCCGACTGATGGAGCGGCACGGCGGCCGCCGCCGGGAGGACACCCTGCGGCTGGCCACCTGGCGGCTGGCGGCGGGGCTGGACGTGGAACCGGAACTGTTGCTGCCCGCCGCGGCCCTCGCCCGCCACGCCCACGACTGGAACGGCGTCCTCGCCCTGCTGGGCGCGCTGCCGGAGGGTTCCGAAACCTTCCAGGTGTGGATGATGAGCGGTGAGGCGCACCACCATCAGGGCCGGTGGGGGGCCGCCGACCGCTCGCTGGCTGCGGCCCAGGCGCTCGCCGCCGACGAGCACCAGCTCATCGTGGCCGTCATGGAACGGACCCAGAACGCGTTCTGGGGCTTCGGCGACACCAGCCGCACCTTCCGGATCACCGCGGAGGCGGCACGAGGGATGAGCGACGCGGGCCGGGCCGTCCTGCGGGTCAACGACGGCGCCTTCCTGCTGTACTGCGGCAGGGTGGCGAATGCCCTGGACATGCTGGCGGACGTGGACGAGGTGCCCGTCGACCGCGTCCGGATGTGGGGGCAGTTGCAGCGCGCCCTAGCCCTCTCGTACTCGGGGCGGACGGCCGAGGCGGCGGACCTGAGCGCCGCCGTGCACCGCGAGCTGGCGTCGGCGGCGCTCAGCGGCGGCCCCGTGGACGCCTCGTCCCACCGCAGCAGCCCGGCCATCTACCGGGTGGCGGCGCTGGTGGACGCGGGCCGGCTCGAAGAGGCCCGGGAGGTCGGCGAGCGGGCCTTCGCGGAGGCGGTCTCCGACCAGGTGGCGGCCCCGCAGTGCTGGATCGCCTGCCATCTGGGCCGCTGCGAGCTGATCGCCGGGCGGCTGCACGCGGCCCACCGCTGGTTCGCCGAGGCCGCGGCGCTGTCGCAGTCCCACCGCTATCCGAGGACCCGGACCCTGGCCCATTCCGGGCTGGCAGCGGTGCGCGCGCAGCAGGGGGACGCCACCGGGGCGCGGCGGGCGCTCGCCGAGGCGGACGCCACGCCCGCGGACCAGCAGCAGGCGGTGCTTCTGGTACTTGAGCTGGCGCGCGCCTGGTGCCGCGCGGCCTCGGGCGACCTGCCGGGGGCGCGGGACGTGCTCACGAAGGCGGCGGCACGGGCGCGGGCGACGGGCGTGCACTCGTACGAGGCGTGGCTGCTGGCGGAGGCGGCTCGGCTGGGCGGGGAACGGCAGACGGCCGACCGGCTGGCGGAGCTGCACGCGGACGGCGACGCGCTCACGGTACGGGTGTGGGCGGAGCGGGCGCGGGCGCTGCTGCACGGGGACCAAGAGTCCCTCGGCGTCGCGGCGGAGCAGTGCGCGGCGGCCGGCCTCGACCTGCTGGCCGCGGAGACGGCGGCGGCCGCTGCCGAGGCCGCCCGGCGCGAGGGCGACGACCGCGCCTCCGCGGCCTGGCAGATGCGGTCCCGGCGGGCGCTGCGGCCGTGCGGGACGGCGCGGACCCCGGCGCTCCGGAACAGCACGGCGCGGCCCCTGACCCGGCGGGAGCGGGAAATCGCCGGGCTGGCCCGGGACCGGCTGTCCAGCCAGGAGATCGCGGCCCGGCTGGTGCTCTCGGTGCGGACGGTGGAGAACCATCTGCTGCGCATCTACGCGAAGCTCGGCATCTCCTCCCGTCGTGAGCTGGCCCGTGCGCTGGCGGCACTTGAGTAGTGACGCCTGTTGCACGAGGGGAACTCGCCACGGACGTGAAAAAGTTGGCTGGTAACAGCGTTTGAGGGACACCGCCCGGTGGGCGGCACGTTCACCGGGAGGTCGGATGACCGGGCAGGACCCATCGCGCCGGGAGGCACCGGACCAGCGCCCCGGCAGCGGGTTCGTGGGTCGGAGGGCGGAACTGGACCTGTTCGCACGGACCTTGGCCATGCCGGGCATGGAGTCGTTTCTGCTGTTCGGCCCCTCGGGCATCGGCAAGACCCGGCTGGCCGAGGAGTGTCTGGCGGCCGCGGCCGCGTCGGGGCGGCGGTGCCTGCGGGCCTCGGCCGGGGGCAGGGCGGCCGGTATCCCCCTGGGTGCGCTGGCGCCGCTGCTGCCCCGGGAGGCTGTGCGCACGGACGATCCGGTCCAGGTCTTCGCCGCGGCGTCGGCGGTGCTATCGGCGCCCTCCGGAGAGCGGGTGGTCGTGTTCGTGGACGACCTGCATCTGCTGGACCCGGCGTCGGTCGCTCTGCTGGTGCAACTCACCCGCAGCGGGCACGTGTTCGTCCTGGGGACGGCGCGGTCCGCCGCGGGCGTGGCCCCGCCCGCGGCGGCCCTGGACCAGAGCGACCGCAGCGTCCGGGTGGACCTGTGCCCGTTCGACGCCGACGGAGTGGAAGCCTTCCTGGAGGCCGAACTCGACGGTCCGGTGGAGCGGCAGTCCGCCCTCGACCTGGCGGACGTCTCCCACGGCAACGCCCTGTACCTGCGGGAGCTGGTCCGCGGGGCGCGCGCCGCGGGGGCGCTGTCCCGGCAGGGCGGGCTGTGGAGGGTGGAGAGCGCCCGGCAGCACGGCACACCGCGCCTGATGGAGATGATCGCGGCGCGCATCGCCCGGGCCCCGGCGGCGGCCCGGCCCGCCCTGGAGGCCCTGGCCGCCTGCGGTCCGCTGGAGCTGGCCGCGCTGGAGGCTCTGGTTCCGTACGACGTGTTGGTGGCCCTGGAAGGGGCAGCCCTCATCCAGGTCCGCACGGACGGGGGCAGTACGACGGCCGAACTGGCCCATCCTCTCTACGCGGAGGCACTGGAGGAGCGGCTGCCGAACGATCGCCGCCGGGCGATCCTGCGGGCCGAGGCCCGCAGGATTCTCGACCGGGGGATTTCCAGTGCCGCCGACGCGCTGCGCGTCGCGGGCTGGCTGCTGGAGGCGGACGGCACGGCGGACGCGGACCTGCTGCTCAGGGCCGCCTCGCTGGCCCGCCACGCGCACGATTACCGGCGCGTCATCGCACTCAGCCGTGCCGCCCTGGACAGCGGAACGTCGGACGCCACCCGGGCCCGGGCGCTGCACGGCGAAGCGCTCTTCCAGCTCGGGCAGCACACGGAGGCGGAAAAGGTCCTCGCGGGGGCCGAGGAGCTGGCCCGCGGGGCGGTGGACCGGGCGGCCGGGCCGCAGGAGCGGGAACGCGCGGAGAACCTGCTCCTCACGGTCGTGATGGACCGCACCCAGAACCTGTTCTTCGGTCTGAGCGACCAGCGGACCGCCAGGGAGATCACCCGCGCCGCACGCCCATGGTTCTCCTCCGCCGCCCATCTGACGAGCCTGACGCTGAACGAGTCCGCCCTGCGCGCGGGCCGTACGGACGTGGTGCTGCGGCAGTTGGAGAACCTGGAGGAGGAGCCGTGCTCGCCGCGGGTGAGGCTGTTCGCCGCCTCGATGCAGGTGATGTCCCTGGCGGCGGGGGGCCGGGCCACAGAGGCGAGGCAGCTCGGCCGCCGGGCGTTCGCGGAGCACCAGGAGTTGGACGAGCGGACGGTGATCCTGCATCCGACGGGCCAGTCCGCGCCCCTGGTCGTCGCGCACCTGGAGGCGGGCATGATCGACGAGGCGCGGCGGACCGGTGAGGAGGGCTTCTCCTGGGCCACCGAGGACCGGGCCCTCCAGCCGCAGATCTGGATCGCGTGGCACCTCGGACGGTGCGAACTCGTCGCCGGCCGGGTGCGGGCCGCCCGGCGCTGGTACCTGGAGGCGCTGGCCCTCGCGGGGAAGGCCGGCGTCCGGTTCGCCGAGCGGACCGCGTGGTGCGGCCTCGCCGTGTGCGAGGCCCAGCTCGGGAACGCCGCCGAGGCGCGCGCTGCGGCGGACGCGGCCGACGCATGCTCGGAATACATCTGGCCGCCCGGGGAGGACGTCCTCGCCTCGGCGTGGGCGACGGCTGCGGAGGGCGACATGGAGCGCGCCGTCCAGCAGTTTCTGGCGGGCGCCCGGCGGGCCCGCGAGACCGGCAACCACGGTCCCGAGGGCCTGCTGCTCATGGAGGCGGTCCGGCTGGGCGCGGCGAAGTCGTGTGCTCCCCGCCTCCGGGAGATCGCCGAGTTGTCGCAGGGCCTGCTCGCCCCGGTGCGAGCGCGGATGGCCGAGGCCATCGCGGACGCCCGTCCTGAGGAATTGGAGGCGGCGGCGGAAGCGGCGCACGAGCTCGGCGCGGATCTTCTCGCCGCCGAGGGGTTCGCCGTGGCGGCCGCGCTGTGGCGCAGATCGGGCAAGAGCCGGATGGCCCAGGCCGCGTCGAACCGCGCGGCGGCCCTGACCGCGCTGGTCGGCCCGGTCTCCACACCGGCGCTGCGCGGTGTGGAGCACGAGCCGCTGACCTCCCGTGAGCAGGAGGTCACCTGTCTGGCGGCCGGCGGGCGGACCAGCCAGGAGATCGCCGCGGAGCTGTTCCTGTCGGTGCGCACGGTGGACAACCACCTCCAGCGGGCCTACGGGAAGCTGGGGGTCACCAGCCGGACGGAGCTGGCACGGGTGCTGGGTCAGGAATCCGGTCGACCCAGGTCTTGAATCCCCTGCCCCCGGCAGCGGCAGCCGCACCTCGTGGGCCGTGTTGAGCAACGATTACTCACGAGCCTTCCGGCCTCCGATAGCTACTTTCAGGACAGTCGCCACGCACCAGACAGCCTGAGGCCCACCAGCCCCAGGAGACCCCGGGGAGGTCGCCTTGATCGTCAGCCGTGTCCGTGACATCGAGGTCCGGCCCACGACCGGGCGGAGGTCGGGGGGATGACGCACCGCCATGACACCGCCGTCCTGCTCGACACCGTCCTCCAGCGTCTGACGTCGCACGGCGCGGAGCCCGTGCGGACGAGGTTCGTGTACCGGTCGTCCGATCCCTTCGCGGTGACGGTCCAGTTCACGCTCTCGGACGAGGTGATCGTCTCCTGGGTGTTCGCCCGTCAGCTCCTCGACGACGGACTCACCTCCTGTGCGGGGGAGGGCGACGTGTCCGTCTGGTCCGACATCAGCGGCCCAGCCCGTGACGCGATGTATCTCCTGCTGCGGTCCGACGAGACCTCGGTGGCGCTGGAGGCGCCGCGCGACGTGGTGGCCGAGTGGCTGCTGCGCACCTACCAACTGCTCCCCCGGTCCGCCGAGTCGGCGGCCGTCGACTGGGAGCAGTTCAGCCGCCAGTTCTTTCTCTAGAGCCGGGGGGAAGGGGGGAAGGGGGGCGGTTCTGGCGTCCGTCTGCGGACGGACGCCGGAACCGCGCGGGACGCAGGACGCAGACCGGCCCCCGGTTGAGTAGCCCCCGCTCTCCACACCTTTGAGTAGACACGGCTCTCACCGTGTTCGCGTGGCACCCCACATGATCGTCCCCAGCCGCCCCGCCATTCCCGGTGCGGGCATCGTGAAGGAACGGGACGATCATGAGAAAGACACTCGCCGCCTGCGTGGCAAGCGCCGCCGTCCTCGCCTCGCTCGGCGCGCCGGTGGCCGCCACCGCGGCGCCCGTGGGGGACGACGCCGGGGTGCAGGCGGTGGTCGAGCGCGCCATGGCCGGGACGGCCTCGGCGGCCGATCTGGCCGTCATCGCGAAGGACGACCGACTGGCGCGCACCGTGCCGGTCCGCTTCGAGAAGGGCGAGCCGGTCACCCGCCTGGTCGCGCCGCCGAGCGCCGCGGCCGGCAAGCAGGCCGCCGTCGCCTCCGCTGTCCCGGCCGCCGCCTCGGCCTCGTTCCAGAAGCGCTGCCTGAGCACCGACTACCCGGTCACCGCGCTGAGCTGGTTGGGCGACACCCTCTACACATGGCACCACACGGTCTCCTGGTGCACGGCGAACCAGGTGAACGGTGTCGAGTCGACCCGGGTCATCAGCGGTCCGCTGTACAACCGCTCGGACTACCTCACCAACAAGTCGTCCGTCGCCTACCAGCGCGACCTGGCCACCGACGCCCAGTTCGCCCCCGACGGCAGCCCGATCGCCGCCTACGCCGACGGCACCAACTCACCCTACTTCTCGCACCGGGCCCGCACGGTGGAGCTGTGCGTCCTCCAGTACGGCTGCTATGCGAACAACCTGCCGCAGAGCAAACTCACCCTGGGCACGAACGGCGCGCGCGTCGCCTTCTCCGCCGCCCTGTGACCGGCTCCCGGCCGGTGCCGTCGCCCCACAAGGCGGTGCCGGCCGGGTTCCCTCGCGACTCGGTGACAGAGCGCCTTCGACGCTTCCTCAATGGCTGCGGTAGCCGAAGGTACGCGCCGACCGGCGTTCCAGCGCCTTCCCCAGCGGCTGCGAGGCGAACCACACGCACCCACCCGCGACCATCATCATAAAACCACCGAAGAGCACCGGCTCAGCCCCCGGTACCACCCAGCCGCCGAGCAGGGGCGTCTGACGGGCCCGCACTCGTTCAGGCACCGTGCCACCGTCGTAGGGTGTGTAGTCCAGCTCCGTCTTCACCCTCCCGGCCACACTGCCCGGGTCGTGGGGCGCGGCGTTCGCCAGGCCGTTGTCGACCACCTGCTGCGGGGACTCGCCCCAGCAGCGCCAGGTCTCGTAGCCCTTGCTGTTCTTCACCCGTTTACAGGAGATGTGCGAGAACTCGGCGCTGTGGGTGACCGGGAGGTCAGCGCCGGGAACCAGCGCTTCAATGCCCATGCCGCCCAGGAGGAGGGCCGCGACCGTGAACGCGAGAAACTTGGGGACCGCTCCGGCGCTCCGGAGGCACCCGGGCGGTTCGGTGTCGCCCGGGGCCCAGCCGGTCCCCGGATCGCGCCGCTGCCGGGGGCCCCGGTACGGCCGCTCGTCGTAGGCCGCCGCGCGCTGGCCGGCGGCCCGCCTACCGCTGCCGCGCCGCACCGAGGGCCCAGTCCAGTTCGGCGCGGAGGGTACGGCCGCCCTCGTCGTCCCCGGCCGCCACATAGAGCGAACTCATCGCGTACGGGCCCACCCACCAGCCGGTGAGCGTCAGTCCCCTATCCGGCGCGTCCTTGCGGTGCGAGCCCTGAATCCGTACGTCGGTAAGCCGAGCCGCCCTGATGTGCACGCCGCGCTTCTCCCCCGCCACACACACCACCACATAGGTCGGGGTGATCAGCACGACGGTACGGTGCTCCGTGTCGGGGTCGCCGGTGCCGGTGAGCCGGGCCATCAGACCGGGACCGCGCAGACGGACGCTGACGGTCTCGAAGCAGTGGACGGCGGCGGCGATCAGATCACCGGTGCCGTACTCGGCGGCGTATCCCGCGATGGCCTCGGTCATCGCCGGGGGCAGGCTGGCGGGGGCGCACGGCGCGGTGGCCCTCGTGTACAGGCGGTGCATCGTCTCTCCAGCGTCGCGAGCAGTGGGAGTGCCACGCTAGAGACGTCGGGCCGCGGTGTCGTGAGCAATCCCTACTCACGCGAACCCGCAGGTCGGAGCGCTTTTCGCGGGCTGAGCAGCCTGGGCAGCAGAGGTCCCGCCATCGCCGTGGTCACGAGGGCCATCACGACCATGGACGAGAAGATCTGACGGTCCAGCAGGCCCAGGCTCAGACCCACCTCCAGGATGACGAGTTCGGTCAGTCCCCGGGTGTTCATCAAGACGCCCAGCGCCAGCGACTCCCGGCCGGGCATCCCCGAGGCCCGGGCCGCCAGGGCGACTCCGCCGAGCTTGGCGGCGACGGCGGTGAGCACGATCAGGACCAGCTCGACGACCCCGGTGGCGGAGAGGGACGCCAGGTCGACCTTGAGGCCCACCACCACGAAGTACACGGGCAGCAGCAGCGTGCCCGCCGCGTCGAGGGACCGCAGGGCGTAGGCGGTACCTTCCCCGGTGTTCCTCGGGAAGGCGACCCCGGCGAAGAAGGCCCCGAAGACGGCGTGCAGGCCGATGAGTTCGGTGGCGTACGCGGAACCGAAGACGCAGGCGGCCGCCACACAGGCCGCCCGGCTCGGGTCGAGACGGGGCACGATCCGACGCAGCAGGGGGCGCACCAGCAACAGGAGCACCGCGACGTACAGCGCCGTCCACAGGACCATCGCGCCCATCAGGGCCCACGCACCGGCCACCGTGGCGCCCGAGACGAGGGCCAGGAGGGTCCACGCCATCGCGTCGTCGGCGGCCGCGAGGCCGAGCGCGAGGGAGCCGACGCGAGTGTCGCCGAGCCGGTGCTCGGTGATGATGCGGGCGAGGACGGGGAAGGCCGTGATCGACATGGCGACAGCCAGGAAGAGGCAGAACGACGTGAAGTCGACCGGCTGCCCGTCCACGGTGTCGTGCCGTCCGTGGAGCACGGCGGCCAGCGCGCCGCCCATCACGAGGGGCACCGCCACGGAGCTGACCCACACCGCGCCGGTCGCCGTGAGGCGTCCGCGCATATGGCGCAGATCCAGTTCCCGTCCGATGCCGAACATGAAGAGCAGCAGTCCGGCCTGAGCGACGGCGCCCAGCAGCGGCCGGACCTCGGGCGGGAAGAGGACGTCCGTCAGCCCGCCCGGCAGGAGCCCGAGGAGGCTCGGGCCGAGCGCGATGCCGGCGCAGATCTCGCCGATCACCGCGGGCTGGCCGAACCGCCGGGCCAGCGCCCCGAATCCGGCCGCGAGGACCAGGATGAGCCCGAGGTCTCCCAAGGCGACGGCGAGGGGCGGGACCTGCTCCGCGGGGCTCACCCGCGCTCCTCGGCCGCGGCCGTCGCTCCGGCGCGGTCGGCGGGGTGGCGCCGACCGCCGCCGCGGGCGGGGCCGGTGAGGGGGCGCAGCCTTCGGCGGACCTTGCGCCGCGCGGTGTCGGCGGCGTCGAGGGCGTAGGCGACGAGGAAGGTCGCGAGCAGGGCCTCGGCCCGGGTGAGGATGACGATCCGGAAGCGGGTGCGGGTGCTCAGCGGGAGGCGGGAGACCCAGGAGCGGGCCTCGGGGCGGCGCAGGCGCCGGGGAGCCACGTAGTCGGTGCCCGACAGGTCGACCCGGTCGCCGGGGCGGGCGCCCAGGAGCCGCCAGGCTGCCGGCAGGCACCGGGTCAGCGACTGCTGGCAGAAGATGTCCGGGACCTGTTCGCCGTTCGCCACCCGCCAGCGCGCCCGCCGGGCGATCCCCGACTGAAGGTGGTCCAGGGCGCGGCGGACCACCGGTGCGGGCAGGCCCGCCCATGTGCGGGCCCGCGAGTAGAAGAGGCCCTGCTCGCAGTACTCGCGGTCCTGCCGGTCGGCCGGGGTCTCCAGGGAGGGGTCGCCGCCGGTGCGGGAGAGCCAGCGTGTCCACCGCACCCGGGCGGGGCCGGTCGACCAGATGACGGCCCAGTCGAGCATGTGGGTCAGGGCGAAGAACCGGGGGTCGGCGATGGCGTCGGTATATTTCTCGCGGACGAAGTTCCGGATGATCAGCCAGTCCTCGAAGGTGGCGTGGTTGACCCGGTCGAGGTAGGCGGTGTCCAGTTCCCCGTCCCGCACGTCCTTCTGGACGATGTTCGCGATGTGCCATGAGGTCTGGAAGGACTGGCCCATGCCCTGGCTGTAGTAGGCATCGATGATGGACGAGGCGTCCCCGATCATCGCGTAGCGATCGCGGTGGACGAAGGTGTCCGTCACGTACTGCACGTCCCGGTAGGTGCGGAACTCCAGCAGGTTGTCGCGGGAGAGGATGCCGTCGAAGACCGGGTTGGCCGCCAGGACCGAGAACAGCTGGTCCTTCGGGGTGCGGCCCTCGGGCGGGCGGTTCCGGTCGAAGGTGACGCCGACGCTGACGCGGCCCTTGGAGAGCCGGATGATCCAGATCCAGTAGCCCTTCCCCCACAGGTGCAGGGTGCACAGGTCCCTGCGGGTGCTGGCGCCGGCCGGGTCGCGGTAGCGCCAGACCGGTTCGAAGAGCTCGTCGGTGATGCCGTCGAACTGGCCCCAGACGGCGGTGGTCCGGAAGTCGTCGGTGAACACCTTCTCCTCGGCCCGGTGGCCGAGCTTCTTCGCCAGCAGCCGGGTGCGCCCCGAGCAGTCGACGAGCCAGGAGCAGTTGACGGTGCCGCTCCGGCCCGCCGCGTGGTCGTTCCAGACGACGGTGTGCCGCTCGTCCCCGGGGCCGACGTCGAGGTCGGCGACACGGGCCGAGTCGAGAAAGCGTATCCGGGGCTCGGCATGCGCGGCGGTCCGCAGCAGTGCCTCGCCGTCGGGCCGGCAGATCTGCTGGTCGACCGCGAGGGAGCGGTAGGCCAGCTTGTCCTCGGCCTGCTGGTAGAGGTAGTGCTCGCGGTAGTCGTCGCAGCTTCCGAGGGTGGTGAACTCGGACATGGGGGTATTGGCCCACTCCGCGGGCAGGTCCTCGAAGTCCTTGCGGCCCTCCGCCCCGTAGCTGAACCACACGCCGGTCTTGATGAAGCACTCGTCGTTGAGGAAGTCGTCGAGTCCGCCGACGGTGCGCACCAGGCCGGTCGAGACGAGGAACGACTCCCCCACCTTGTAGCTGGGCTTCTGGTTGACCACGTCGTCGACGAGGACCACGTCCACCCCGCGCCGGGCCAGGCTCAGGGCCGTCATCAGGCCGATCATCCCCGCGCCGATCACCGTGACGTCGGTGCGGACAGACGCGTCGGCGTCGGGAGCCTCCGCGGGAGGCTCGTAAGACGGGTGCGGGGACATCCTTGGCTCCTCTGCGCCGGGGGCCGCTCACCGGCGGCGGGGACGGCAGCGAGTCTGCGTCGCGCGGCCACGCGCGGGGATCGGGAAGCCGCGCCGACTTTTCCCCCCGGTACACGGACTTAACGCCGGTGCCACGGCGGCCCGCCGGGCGGCGCTCCGCGCTAACCCCGTAGGTGCCGCCCCTAAATCGGCGTCCGGCGCGGAGGCGCGGGGGCCGGGCACGGCCGAGGATCGGCGTCCGGCGGCCGGCGCGGAGCCGACGGGCGACGGGCCGCGGTCCCCCGTCCCCGGCCCGGGCCCGCGCGCCGGCCGCCGCCCATGACCGCGACGGCGGGCCGGGCTCGTCCACCGCCCGTCCGCTCATGATCTGTCCCGGCCCGCACAGCACGCGCCCGCCCGGACCACCCGGCAGTAAGGAGCCGCCATGGCCACCGAGCCGCCCGCGCCCCTGCCCGTCTCGGTGTGCGGTGTCGTCCGGGACTTCGGCGCCCACTCCGTCCTCGGCGGCGTCGACCTGGAGGTCGCCGCCGGCGAGGTGCTGGCCGTCCTCGGGCCCTCCGGGGGCGGGAAGTCGACGCTGCTGCGGCTGGTGGCCGGGCTGGACCGGCCCACGGCCGGCCGGGTGCTGGTCGGAGGGGAGCCGGTGAGTGGCCCGCACCGCCGGGCCGCCGTGGTGTTCCAGGACGCCCGCCTCCTGCCGTGGCGCACCCTCGCCGCCAATGTGGCCCTGGGCCTGCCACGCGGGACTCCGCGGGCGCGCCGCGGGCGCGAGGTGGAGCACTGGCTGGGCGTCGTCGGGCTGGCCGGCGCCGCGCGGCACCGGCCCAGCCAGGTCTCGGGCGGCATGGCCCAGCGCGCGGCGCTCGCCAGGGCACTGGCCCGGCGCCCCGGGGTCCTGCTGCTGGACGAGCCCTTCGCCGCGCTGGACGCGCTGACCCGCCTGCGGATGCAGGAACTCCTCGACCGGGTGCGCCGCGCGGCGGGCACCACCGTGCTGCTGGTCACCCACGACGTGGACGAGGCACTGCGCCTCGCGGACCGGGTGGCCGTCCTGGGCCACGGCCCCGCCGCCCGGGTCGCCGCTGTCCTCGACCTCCCCGTCCACGGTCCGCGCGCCACCGGCGACCCTCGCCTCACGCCCCTGCGGGCCGACCTCCTGCGCCGTCTGGGCGTACCCCAGCGCCACGCACCCGAGAAGGAGCCCCGCCCATGAACCACCGTCCACGCCGTCGCCCCGTCCTCGGCCTCCTCGCCGGCCTGCTGCTCACCTCCTGCGTCGCGGGCGAGGAGTCGGCGGATTCCTCGGCCAAGGACGGCGGGGACACCGTCCGGGTGCGCCTGGACTGGGCGTACTACAACCCGGAGAGCCTGGTCCTGAAGGAGAAGGGCTGGCTGGAGGAAGCACTCGCGGCGAAGGGCGCCGAGGTCACCTGGACCCAGTCGCTGGGCAGCAACAAGGCCAACGAGCATCTGCGGGCGGACGTCGTGGACTTCGGCTCCACCGCGGGGACGCCGGCCCTGCTCGCACGCGCCAACGGCACACCGCTGCGGACGGTCTACGTGTACAGCCAGCCCGAGTGGTCCTCGCTGGTGGTGACGAAGGACTCGCCGATCGCCTCGGTCGCCGACCTCAAGGGGCGCCGGATCGCCGCGACCAAGGGGACCGACCCGTACTTCTTCCTGCTCCAGGCGCTGCGCACGGCGAAGCTGGACGCCCGGGACGTGACCGTGGTCAACCTCCAGCACGCGGAGGGCAGGACGGCCCTGGAGCGGGGCCAGGTCGACGCGTGGGCCGGGCTGGACCCGTACCTCTCGCAGAGCCAGATCGACAGCGGCACGCGACTGGTCTACCGGAACCCCGGCTTCAACTCGTACGGCGTCCTCAACGTCCGTGAGGAGTTCCTGAAGGAGCACGAGGGCCTGGCCCAGGTCGTGGTCGACCAGTACGAGCGGGCCCGCCGATGGATTCTCGCCAACGAGGAGGAGATGCGGGCGATCCTCTCCAGGACGGCGGGCATCACCCCGGCCGTGGCGGAGCGACAGCTGTCCGAACGCACCCGCTTCGACATCGATCCGGTGCCGGGCCGCGACCAGGCCCGGGTGCTCGGCCGAGTCGTGCCCTTCCTCGTTACGGACGGGCTGGTGACGAGCGAGAAGAGCGCGCGCGACGCACTGCGCACCCTGTTCGCCCCGCACCTCGCCGAACGGGCGTCTCGGTGAGAGGCAGGCTGCTGAGAGTCGCGGCTGGGCTGCTGCTGCCGGTGTCGCTGCTCGCGCTGTGGCATCTGGCCGCGTCGTCGGGCGTGTACACGGCGAGCCAGCTGCCGCCGCCCGGCGACGTGTGGCGGGCCGGCCACACCCTGCTCTCCCGCGGAGAGCTGGGGCACCACGTGGCCATAAGCGCCCAGCGGGTGCTGATCGGCTTCGGCGCCGGGGCGTTCCTGGGGCTGCTGCTCGGCGCCCTCGTGGGGCTGTTCCGCCCGGTGCGGGCGTTCCTCGGGCCGACACTGCGGGCCCTGCGGGCGGTGCCGTCCCTCGCGTGGGTGCCCCTGATGCTGCTGTGGCTGGGGATCGGGGAGACGCCCAAGGTCACCCTGGTGGCGCTCGGCACGTTCTTCCCGGTCTTCACGACCGTCGCGGCGGGCCTGGACCATCTCGACCCCCGGCTCCGCGAACTGGGCCGCGCCTACGGCAGGCGCGGGGTGGGACTGCTGGTCGAGGTACTGCTGCCGGCCGCCGCGCCGGCGATCGTGTCGGGGCTCCGGCTCGGCCTCGCCCAGGGGTGGCTCTTCCTGGTCGCGGCCGAGCTGATCGCCTCGTCGATGGGGCTCGGCTATCTGCTGGTGGACAGCCAGAACACCGGGCGGACCGATGTGCTTCTCCTCGCCATCGTGCTGCTCGCCCTGCTCGGCAAGGCGAGCGACGCCTGCCTGGGCGCCGTCGAACGACGTGTGGTCCTCCGCTGGAGCTGATGCCGGTCCGTCCCGCACCGGTACGGACCGGCATCAACGGTCAGACGAAGCGCCTGTCGGGGACCCAGTAGCGCTTCATGTACACGTTGTCGAGCGAGAACCAGTCCACGCGCAGGCAGCCGACCCTGATCCAGGTCCCGCTCAACGCGCTCCCCGCGGCCGGGGCGTAGTCGCTCGGCACACCGATGGCCAGGCCCTCCACCTCCAGGTTCGGGGCGTTGATGTCCACCGTTCCCAGGGGTTCGACCTGGCCCGGTCCGGTGCCGGCGGGCACCCGGTAGCCGTGGAGCTTCTTGTGTCCGGGCCGGTCGTCCCGGTCACTGGAGAGGTAGAGGTTGCCGTTGGCGCCGAACGCGCCGCCCTGGATGCGGTGGATGTAGAAGCCGCTGGGGATGGTCAGCGTGCGCACATGCCGGAAGTTGTCGTCCGGGTCGTAGGCGAAGATCCGGTCCACACGGTTGGGGGTCTCCACCGGTGAGCCGAAGACGGAGCTGTAGAGCAGCCCGTCCAGCGGGTTGACGGCGCACCAGGGCGCGGAGTAGCCCTGCGGCCGGGAGCCGGCGCCGTCGAGGTCGCGGACGCGGGTGGTCCTGCCCGTCCAGTTGCCGGTGCCTTCGAGCTGCACCTCCCAGACCTGCCCCTTGCCACCCGGTTCCAGGGCGACGTACAGGCGGTTGCGCGCGGCGTCGTAGGTGGGCGCGCCGATGTGCTTGGCCGACGGGAGCTGGAGTTCCTTCATCCACTTGGCCTTGGTGAAGTCGTGGTCCAGCCGCCATATGCCCCGGCCGGTGCCGGACTGGTTGCTCGTCACGTACCAGTAGCGGGTACCGGCCGTCACGCCCTGGAAGAGGTTGCACCAGGCATGCGAGAACTGCGTCTCGCCGGCACCCTCCCACTGGTTCATCCGGGGGCTGAAGTCGAAGACGAGGTCGCCCGGCCCGTTCCCGGCTGCCGCCGAGGCGGTGCCGGACGCTGAGACGAGTCCGGCTCCGGCGGCCGCCGCCAGCGCCCCCCTGAACAGTTGTCTGCGCTCGATGATCACTGTGCTGGTGTCCTTCCGCGCTCGGCGCGTGGTGGTGTCGTGCGCGCCCGGCCGGGGCTTTCGGCCAGTGTGCGGCGCGACGGGGCCGACCGGGCAGAGCAGCGCCTACTCACCGCGACCGGCGGGGTGCTGGTCTGCGACGATCCCCTCCCGGGCGGGCGCGGAAAGCGACGATGCGTCAGCAGATGATGAGTACTCGGCACTCATGGCACACCGCCGGGTCTCATCTAGATTCGTGTCCGGCCCCGCCGCCGGGCGACCCACCCCCTGGTCGCCCGGCGAGGGCGGGCGGCCCGCTGCGCCACCACTGGGGCGCGGCGGGCCGGTACGTCGTGGCTGCCGCCTGCCTCCCCGCTGTTCCTTGACCCTCCGTGGGCCTGCTGATTGACTCTGCGGGCACGGGGGTTCGGCAGAGGGAGTACACGGTGCCCGAGAGGATTGCCCGGAGCACCCTCGTCGACACACTGACCGAGCGGCTCCGGGACGACGTGCTCGACGGCACCTTCCCGGCGGGCTCCCTCCTTCCCCCCGAGCGTGAACTCGCCGCCGGTTACGGGGTGACCCGGACGACCCTGAAGCACGCCCTGTCCCGGCTGGAGCAGGCCGGCCTGCTGAGCACCCGGCACGGCGTCGGCACCCGGGTGCGCGACTTCCTCCACCTCGGGGGCACGGACCTGCTGCCGATGCTCGCCGCCCGGGACGGGGCGTGGCTGACCGAGGTCTTCGAGGTCCGGCGGCACGTCGGCGCGCTGATCGCGCGGCGCGCGGCGGTGCGGCGGACCGCCGCGCAGGCCCGGCGCCTGTCGGCGCTGCTCGGCGAACTGGCCGCCGCCCCGGACGGCGATGCGGCCCAGCTCACCGAGGTCGAGATCCACCGGGAGCTGGCGCGGTCCACCGCGAACCGTGTGTACCTCCTCCTCACCAACAGCCTCTTCAGTGCCTATCTGCCGGTGCGGACCGCCTTCGCCGCCCCCTTCGGGGACCCGGCCGCGGCGGCGGACCGCATCGCCCCCGTGATCGAGGCCGTCGCCGCCAAGGACGGCGAGGCCGCGGAGCGGACCGCAACCGCGTATCTGCGGGCCACCGAGCGGCTGATGCTCGCGGCGCTGCGGCAAACCTGAGCCGCCACCGCCCGGCCGCGGCCGATACCGGGGACCCGTTCCCTGTGGCTGAGCCACTGGGCTGACATTCGGACCTCAACGTCCTCTGCCACAAAAGGACTTGCTTCGGGCTGCCGCCTCACCGGGTCCGAGTGGATGAGTCACTGCACCACTCTTGCGCGGCGCTCGCGGGCGGCCTCATCCTCGGACGTGCCAGCCCGCCGGCGGAGCCGTGTCTCCGCCGCCCCCATCTTCGGGAGGTACCGTGCTCAGACGCCTGCGCACCACCGCCGCAACAGCCCTCCTGCTCCCCTTCCTTCTCGTCGCACCGGCCTCCGCGGCCGACCGCCCGACCGACCCGTTCCCCTACCGCGAGCCGGGCTTCGCCGCGCAGTGCGAGTGGCTCCGCCTCGGCGAGGGGCAGCCGCCGCTGTCGGCCTGGTGGCGCGACCCGCTCTGCGTGGAGTACGACAAGCGGGACATCACCCTGGACAACGGGGGCGCGCTGCGGTTCCTCGCCGCCGAGCCCGCCCGGATCGCCGCCGCCGTCCCGGTCTGCCGGTACCTCCAGCGCGACCACTGGAGCGTCCAGACCACGTCCGGCGCGGTGCCCCTCGTCACCTGGCAGGGGTCGTACTGGTTCGACCGGCCCCGGGGCGAGGGCGGCATGCACCTCACCGGGTTCCGCGTCCACGGCCGCACGGCCGGGGTCGGCGACGCCGTCGCCGCGCTGCGACCCGCCTTCCCCGTCCTGGCCGACGCCCTCGCCGTGTACGGGGAGCGCGCGGGCGAGACGGGGCTGGCGGTGCGGATGCCCGCGACCCGCCTCTGCCTCGCCGGGGACCGCAGATGAACGCCCCGGGGCGGGACGCCGCCGGGCAGGGTGGCGTCCACCCGGCCGTGAGGGGTCCGGCGGGCAGCACGCCGGACGCGGCGGAGAGACTCCACACGCACAGCCGCCGCCGGGTCCTGACCCTGGCCGCGGCCGGGTCCGTGGTCGCCTGGGCCGCCACGGCCACCGCCGGACCGCCCGCTTCGGCGATCAGCCCGGCCTGGACTACCCAGACCCTGGAGGCATTCGCGGACACCGTCGTCCCAGGCGCACGCCGGCACGCGGGCGACCGGGCGGTGGCGGGCGCGGTCCAGGGGCCGGGAGCGGTGCAGGCGGGCGCGATCGATCTGCTGCGCTCCCCCGCCCTGCCCCTCGCCCCGCTGCTGCCGGGGATCGGTGCGCTCCTCAACACCTGCGCCACCGCGTACGCCGTGCGCCACCTCCTCCTGCTGGACCCCCTGTCACCGTCCTTCGTGGAACTGCCGTTCCGGCATCGCACGGAGCTGACGAGGGAACTGCTGCGCACCCCCGGCCCCGACCGGCCGCTCTGGCAGGCGCTCTGCCTACTGGTCGGCGTGGCCTTCGACACCGCCGGACACCTGTCCACCGCCTCGCCCGCGGCCCGGTCCCATCCGGGGCTGGCCTGGATCGGCTTTCCGCCACCCGGTCCGGACGGGCTGTGGCGCCACCCCCAGCACGCCTATCCCGGTGTGCTCGCGTCCCGGCACCCGTCGACCACCCCCTCGGGGAGCCCCGCATGAGCGCCCGGACGGCGGACGTAGTGGTCGTCGGCAGCGGCTTCGGCGGTGCGATCCCCGCCTACCACCTGGCTGCGGGCGGCGCCTCGGTGGTGGTCCTGGAGCGCGGGCCCCGGCTCCGCGCGGCGGACTTCGTCCAGGACTTCCGCGTCGGCACCTACAACCGCCATGTGGACATCATCCGCGGTGACGGGGTGTCGGTGGTGGCGGGCAACTGCGTGGGCGGGTCCAGCGTGGCCTACTTCGCCGCCTCGCTGCGCGCGCCGTCATTCGTCTTCGAGCGCCGGGGCGGTACCGGCCGCCGTCTGTGGCCCGCCTCCCTCAGCCGCGCCTCGCTGGACCCCTGGTACGACCGGGTCGAGGAGTCCCTGCCGGTCAGCCGCCTGGACTGGCCGGACATTTCCTATGCGGGCGGGGTGTGGGCGGCCGCCTGCCGGCACGCGGGGCGCACCTGCAACCCGGTGCCGGTCGCCGTCGACACGGCCCGGTGCACGGACTGCAACTGGATGCTCTCCGGCTGCCGGTTCGACGCCAAGCGGTCCCTCCTGCTCAACTACCTCCCGGCGGCGGAGTCCCACGGGGCCCGCGTCGAGCCGCTGCACGAGGTGCAGACGATCGTTCCCTCACCGCTCGGTGGCTACCGGTACGCGGTCACGTACCATGTCCTCGATCCCGGGGACCAGTGCGCCGTGGTCGGCGCCGGGGTGATCCACGCACGAGTGGTGGTGCTGGCGGCGGGCGCAATGGGCACCCCGGTGGTGCTGCGGCGCTCCGCCGCGGCCCTCGGCGGGGTGCCGGACGCGGTCGGCCGGTACTTTTCCGGCAACGGGGACCGGGTGAGCGTCGCGGTGATGAACGAGGAACGGGTGCGCGCCGTCCTGGGGCTCAGCCGCCCCGGCGGCGCGGCGTACGACGCGGCCCACATCGGCAAGCCGATCACCACAGCGAGCTTCGACCGGCTGGACCCCGCGCTGCCGGAGTTCGAGCGCTTCACCCTCCAGCAGATCTACTTCCCCCCCGTCACCAACACCCTGGCCGACGCCGGTGACGCGTCATTCGGCGTGGCGAAGCGGGCGCTGCGGGCCCGCTGGCGCTCCTGGCTGACCATGCTGGCCATGACCGAGGACGGCAACGAGGGGGTGTTCGGCGCGCCGCCGCCGGTCGGGGACTTCTTCCGCGTCGCCCAGGGCATGGGGCAGTCCTCGCTGCGCTACCGGCCCTCGGCCGGCACGCTACGCGGCTGGTCGCTCGCCGACCGGGAACTACGGAGCGTGCTGGAGCGCGACGGGCTGGCGACGGTGCGGCCGTGGGCGGAAGAGGTGGGCCAGGCGGTCACGGCGCATCCGCTGTCGTCCTGCCGCATGGGCGACGACCCGGCCACCTCAGCGCTGACCGACACCAACGAACTGCGTGGCAGGCAGGGCCTGTTCGTCACGGACGCGGCGGCGGTGCCCACCTCCCTGACGGTCAACCCGTCCCTGACCGTCGCGGCGCTCGCGGAACGGGCGGTGCCCGCCGTCGTCGCCCGGGCACGGGAGGTGGGCGTGCCGGTACGCACCGGGGCGCCGTTGCCCGTCACCTAGCCTGCGCCGGCATCCGCGACTGAGTCCCGCCTACTCCGCTTTCCGGAGGCCGACCTGGTGCCGGTGATACGGATGTGGCGAAAGGAACTTGAGTAGATCCGGCTCTCTCTCCTCTCGGCGGATCTTCGCTTTCATCAGTGGCCAGCCGGCGCCGTGGACGGCTCCGGCGATCGGCTCATCGAAGAGGAGAACCCATGCGTCTTCGCCGCACATCCGGGCCCGGCAGGGCCGCACTCGCCGTCGCGGCGGCAGCCGCACTCGCCGCGCCGCTGCTGACGGCACAGCCCGCGAGCGCCGCACCCCGGCCGGCGCTCAGCGTGCTGACCACGAACACCATGCTGCTGCCCTCGTTCGTCAGCGACAGCTGGGCCCAGAACAAGCGGGGAGAACTGATCGGCGACGCCCCCTACCTCAAGGGACACGACGTGGTCGTGTTCCAGGAACTGTTCGACAACTCCGGGTCGGCCAACGTCACGTTCCGGGCCATGCTCAACGGATATCCCCACCAGACCCCGGTCATCGGGCGCTCCAAGAGCGGCTGGGACCGGACTTCGGGCGACTACAAGGCGTTCGCGCCCGAGGACGGCGGTGTGGCCATCGCGAGCAAGTGGCCGATCACCCACCGCGCCCAGCACATCTACGACCGCGCCTGCGGTTCCGACGCCCTCTCCGAGAAGGGCTTCGCCTACGCACGGCTGTCCGTCGGCGGCTCCCCGGTGCACGTCTTCGGCACCCACCTCCAGGCCGACGACGGCGGCTGCGACCTGGGCGAGGCCCGGTCCATCCGGGCCTCGCAGCTCCTGGAACTGCGCAACTACGTCAACAGCCTCAACCTGCCCCTGAACCAGCCGGTGATCTACGCGGGCGACTTCAACATCGACCGCGCCGGCTCCGAGTACCAGACCCTGCTGACCCGGACCTACTCGGGCGGTCCCTTCTTCGAGGGCGCGCCCTACACGATGGACCCGGTGACCAACAGCGTGGCCCGCAAGCGGTACCCGAAGGAGCCCCGCCAGTGGCTCGACTACGTGATCTACGACGGACGACACAACCGCCCGCTCATCCAGAAGAACCAGGCCATCACCCCGACGTCCCCGCCGTGGAGCGCGGACGGTGAGCTGTACAACCACTACTCGGACCACTACCCGGTGGTGAGCAGGGACAGCGGCAGCAGCAGCTGATCCGGCTCCCGCCCTCCGGGCGGGGTCCCCACCGGGGACCGCCGCTCCCCCGCCCGGAGTCCCCGGCCGGGGCGTCTGCTGCCGAGCCGCGGGCAGGCGCCCCGGCGTCGGCCATCCACCGGGGTGCGATCAGGGCCAGCGCCAACGGCCCATAGTCAGGATGCCGCTCTTCATCATCTTGCTGCTGGGCTGGACGGTCCGTCCCTGAAGTTCGAACACCGCCCACCGGTTGACGTCGAGGGCGCCGCGCACCAGGGCGGTGTGCGGCTGCTCCCGGCCCACGCGGAGCGCAATCGCCTCGTCTACCTGCGCCGCGAGGCGGGGGCGGGCCCAGGGGTTCTCCCCCGGTGCCCAGCAGAAGAGCACATAACTCACCTCCCAGCCCCCGTAGCGGCTCAACGAGCGGTGTCGCTCGATCCGGATCACCACAGGGTCGGGGGACGGCGGCAAGCACTTGACCGCCGCCAGCTCGGCCATGCTCCTGCGCGCCCCGAGCGCCGTCCGCAGGACGACGGCGACCGCCACCACGACGACCGACGCGATCACGGTGGGACGACCGGGCGGGAGCACCACCGCCGCGACCAGGGCGAGAACCCCCACCGCGGCGAATCCCCGCACCCAGGGCAGCGACCCGAACGGCCGTGCCCCACTGGGCGGGCGGCCCGGTTCTCCGCCGTGTGCCACGCACGATCCTCTCCGGGCGCCCCGCCCCCGCGGGACGCCCTGTGACCGCCGGCGCAGACGGAAAGCGCCGGTCCGTTCCGACAAGTCTCGGCACGGACCGGCGCGGAGGGCTGAGCAGTTGTTGCTCAACCCCGCCGTTCGACGACAAAGGTGGCGAACGCCGTGAAACCTTCCCGGATGTCGCGGGGCAGGGCGATCCGGTCCAGGGCCTCCATGGCCCGGCGGATACGGCGCGCACTCTCCCGTCGGGTCCAGTCGCGCCCGCCCGCTTCCTCGATCAGATAGGCGCACCGCTCCAGGAAGAGGTCCTCGGCCTCCTGCTCCTCCCCCGCCGGGGCGGGCAGGTACCGGGAAGCCAGTTCCCGGGAGGCCCGGCCGCCCTCGGCGAGGGCCGCGCACACCGGCAGGGACTTCTTCCGCCGCCGCAGGTCGCTCCGGGCGGGCTTGCCGGTCGCGGCAGGGTCGCCCCATATGCCGAGCAGGTCGTCCGCCGCCTGGAAGGCGAGGCCGAGTTGGAGTCCGAAGTCGGCGAGCGCGTCGGCGACGCCGTCGTCGGCGCCTGCCAGCACCGCGCCCACCGAGGAGGCGCAGGCGAGCAGTGCGCCGGTCTTGCCGGCCACCATGTCCAGGCACTCCTGCGGGGTGACATGGTCACGGCTCTCGAACGACAGGTCACCGGTCTGGCCGTTGACCAGCGCCGTCGTGGCCTCGGCCAGGCGCTGCGCGGCGCGCGCCCGGTCGGTGCGCGAGGCGTGGCCCGAGGTTTCGTCCAACAGGAGGCCAGGGGCGCGGGCGAAAAGCGCGTCGCCCGTGAGCACGGCGAGCGCGGGCCCGAACACGACCCAGGCGGTCTCCCGGTGGCGGCGTTCACGGTCGCCGTCCATGAAGTCATCGTGCAGAAGGGAGAAGTTGTGCACCAGCTCGACGGCTGCGCCTCCCGGCGCACCCGCCCCGGGCAGCGCGCCCACCGCGCCCGCGGACAGGTAGGCGAGAGCCGGGCGGAGCATCTTTCCCCCGCCTCCGGTGGTCAGCCGGCCCTCGCGGTCCGTCCAGCCGAAGTGGTACGAGGCCACGCGGTCCGCGGGCGAGGTCAACCCCGCCACAACGGCCCGCAGCAGCGGCTCAGTCGTCCTGCGGGACAGTTCCAGCAGCTCGGGGACGCGGGAGGGCCGGAGCGCGGAGTGGTCGGTGGGGCTGACGGTCATGAGTGCCTTCCCAGGGGTGTACGGCAATGCGCGCGGGACGGCGCCCCGGTCCGCCGTGAGCCGGGCGCCGCCCCGCTCGGCGGCGCGCCGTACCCCGGCGGGGGTTCCGGGGCACGACGCGGGGCTCCCGTCCAACCGGCGGGGCCACGGCCAGCGTAGGAGGCACAGCAGGTGGCGAACGTGAGTACCCGCTGCTCAAACACCTGTCGGCGACGCTCCGGCCGCGAACGGTGCGCGGGGCCGTGCCGGCCGGGGCACGGCGGCGGGGGCTCATCGGGCGGGTACCGTCGTGGCCAGCTCCCGCAGCAGGGCGCCCAGGGCCCGGCGATCGGAGCTGCGGGTCTTGGCGAACAGGCTGGCGACATGCGTCTCCACGGTGCGCGGCGAGATCAGCAGCCGCTCGGCGATGTCACGGTTGCCGAGGCCGGAGCCCACCAGGCGTAGGACGTCCATCTCCCGGCTGGTGACGCCCAGTCGCGCGAGCGCGGGCGGTACCTCGGAATCGCCGCGGCCCCGGCGCGGCACCGGCGCGCCCGCCGCGCGGAGTGCGGTCCGCGCGGCGCTGGCCAGCCCCTCCTGACCGGCCGAGGTGAAACGTCTCAGCCCTTCCTGGAGCCAGGCCACCGGGGTGCCCCAGCCCTGGGCGAGCGCGTCCCCGGCGATGCAGAGCCGCCCCAGGTCGCGCAGCCACGCCGCGTGCCGGGTCAGCCGGTCCGCCTGCCGCAGGGACCGCTCTGCGGCCGCCGGGTCACCGCGCCGCCCGGCGTCGACGGCCCGAGCGCAGTGCGTCAGGGCTCGGTCGGCGAAGCCCGCAGGCAGCGGCGCGGCGTGCGGCGGGCCGCCGGCGAGGGTCGCCACAAGCACCTGGACGCCCTGCCACGGAAAGGCGGCCGGGGACGGAGCGGGAGGCCCGTAACCGCCCGCTGCTACCTCGGCGTCCAGGCACTCCGCAAGGTCGGTGAGCCGGTGGGAGAGCAGCAGCCGGAGGCGCACGGAGCCCGGGGCGTCGTGCGCGGGAGGCACGGCCCCGTCCTGGCCGGGCGCGAGGTGATCGACGACCCGGAGCAGGTCCGCGGCCTGCTCGCTCAGCAGCTCGGCGCCCAGGCGGTCGGCCAGGACCCGGGCCGCGCCGAGGGTGCGCCGCGCTCCCCGGAGGTCGCCGTCGAGGAGGCCGGCCAGCCCCTGCTGGAGGGAGCACCGGACACCGAGGCCGATGGCTCCGGCGGCCCGGGCGGCGTGGCCGGCCGCCGCCACCGGTTCGGGCAGCCCGGCGCGCAGGAAGTCGACGGTGGCGAGCCCCACCTGCGCCCGCAGGGTCCAGGGGCGGAGCCGGTGCACGGCCGCCACCCGCTCCATCCGGGCGAAGGCGCGGCCCGCGCCGGACGGATCGCAGGTCAGGCGTGCGTTGCCGAGGACATCGAGGGCGTCGCAGAGGAGGGCCGGGCTGGCCAGATCCGCGCAGTCGGTGACGGCGCGACGGGCGAGCGCCGTCGCGCGTCGCGTGCTGCCGTGGGCCAGGGCCGCGTCGGCGGCGGACAGAACGCCGCAGACCACGTCGGCGTCCGGTATCCACGTCCGGCGGGGCACGGTCGAACCCTCGCGCGGGTCGCGGTGCGCCGGGACCGGGGGCCGGGACGCGAGGCGGCTCAGCCGGGAGGCGCTGCGGGACTCCTGCGGGCGTTCCTCGCGGGCGGCCCCGGACTCCCCTGCCAGGAGGTCCAGATGGCGGGCGGCCGTCAGGTCGCCCGCATGGGAGAGGGCCTCCAGCAGCAGCGGGCGGACTGCCGCCCGCTGCTCCGGATGCTCGGCGAGCACCGTCCACGCCTGTGTCAACAGGCTCCGGCAGAGACCGAGTTCACCGCTCGCGAAGCTCTCGCGGGCCTGCTCGTGCAGCAGGTCGGCCACGGCCGACGCCGTTCGGGGCGGGTGGCGGGCGAGCGCCTCGGCCCGGGTCGTCGCGGCGGTCAGCCGTCCGGTGAAGCGGTAGCGGGTCGGCCCGCTGCTCCGGTCGGGGCGGACGAGGCCGACCGCCATCGCCCGTTGCAGAGCCGTGTGCACGTCGGTCGAGGGGTCCCGGGAGACGACGGGGACGGCGCGGGCGTCGAAGGACTCCCCGAGCAGGGCGGCGACCTCCACGATCCGGCGCGCGGCTCCCCCGAGCGCGTCGAGTGACTCCCCGATCCGCGCGGCGGTGGCCGGCGGGAGCGGGGGCAAGGTCAGGTAGCGGGCCACGTCGACGCCCTGGCGGTACTCCCGCAGCAGGAAGGCCACGACCTCCTCAACGGCGAGCGGCAGACCGTCGCACCAGGAGAGGACGGCGCCGGTGACGGGCCGACGGGCGGGACCCGCCGGTACGAGGCGCTGGACGAGCAGTTCCGTCTCGCCTTCGCGGAGCGCGTCGAGATACAGCGGCGGCACGGTCACCAGGCGGTGGACCTGGTCCGTCGCGGCCGACCGGATGCCGTCGTCGCCCGTGACGACCGCGCATCCGCCGTGCAGCCGAACGCCTTCGAGGAGGGCGCTCAACGAGGGCAGCCGCGCCTCGTCGAAGAGGTGCGCGTCGTCCAGGACGTGGACCTCCCCGCCCCGGCCCGGCCGTCCGGGGCGGGGCGCCCCGCCGTCCCACCGGACCGGGACGCCGCGCCGCTCGACGGGCCGCAGCGCCTCCCGCACCGTGCTGGTCCTGCCGCTGCCCCGCGCCCCGAGAACGAGCAGCACCGCGCCGTTGCCCGTGCTCAGGGCGTCCTCGACGGCGTCGCGTATCTGGGTCACCTGAGCCGCACGGCCGATCAGCTGCGCGGGGGATTCGGTGAGCGTGTCCGTCATCCGTCGTACCGCCTTCGTTCAGCGGGCTGCCGCTGGGGCCGTGCCCGGCGAAGGATCCCCCCTCTGCCTGTATGGCATGCCACACCAGTAAGGGCGGACTCGCATGAGCACCCTCTACTCAGCGGTGACGACCCGCGGCGGGAACGGTCGGGGGCGCCGCGGAACCATCGGCCCGGGACGCCCCGCTCTCAGGAAGTGACGTTTCCCCCTGCGCCTTCGCGGAGGGCCTGGACGAGGTCCCGCCGGGTGGTCACGCCGAGCTTGCCGTAGACGTTCTGCAGGTGGTTGTTGACCGTGCGCACGGACAGGTGGAGCGAGGCGGCGATCTCCTTGCTGGTGCTGCCGTTCGACGCCATGAGGGCGATCTCGCGCTCGCGGTGGGTGAGGACGCTGGCGTTCGCCGCGAGGAGGAGCAGCGGAGTGCTCGCGCCCTCGCATAGGGCGGCGTGGGCGTGCGCCTGCTGGGCCGCGGCGGCGGCCTTGCGGCTCTCGCCGGCGCGGCGGAGGGCGGCGGCCGCCGCCGCGGCCGCCTCGGCGGCCAGCAGGTGGGCGCCGATCCGCTCCATGGCGCCGGCTGCGGCGAGCAGGGCGGCCGGTTCGTCGCGGGCGAGGGCCGCGGCGAAGTCGGCCCGCGCTCCTCCGAAGGGTCCGTCGCAGCTCTCCGCGGCTTCCGCTAGCCGGCCGGCGACGTTCTCGGCGCCGCCGAGCCGGGCGACCTCGGTCAGCAGAACCGCCTCGGAGGTGAGGTGCCCGGTGGAGCGGGCGACGGCAGCGGCCTCGGTGAGCGTCGCCCGTGCTTCCGCCAGCCGGCCGCGGGCGACGAGAAGCCATGCCTCACCGAGGCGTTCCTCGCCCGCGAGGATGCCCCTCGGTGAGAAGGTGCGCGCCTCCTTCGCAGCGGCGGCCGCCGCCTCCACGTCGCCCAGCACCGCCGCGCAGGCGGCGATGCCGCCCAGCGCGAGGCGCAGCCCCTGCGGCTGGGCGTGGGACCGGGCCAGGGCGGCGGCCTGGGCGAAGAGGACCCGGGCGGTGGCCGGCCGGCCGGCGAGCCAGTGGGTCCGGCCCAAGTGGTGCGCCGCCCAGACCTCGGGGAGCGGGGCCCTGACCTCGGTGAGTTCCTCCAGGGCCCGTTCGCCCGCCTCACGGGCCTCCGCCAGCCGGCCCGACTCCGCGTGCGCGAGCCCCATGACGACGGTGTGCGAGGCGGGGTGGGGCACCAGGGCCCGGGCCGCGAGGCGCAGATGCGCTGCGTACGCGTCCTCGCCCCAGGCGATGGCCTTGTCGGACTGCCCCGTCATGGTGAGGGCGTCGGCCTTGAGCAGGGCGCCCTGCACCCAGATGTTGATGTCGGGAGCGGCGGCGGCGTCCTCTTCCAGGTCCGCGAGGAGGGGGAGGGCCTGGGCAGGCTGCCCGGTGAACGCCCGGACCGTGCCCTCGCTGACGCGCAGGAGGTGCAATGCCGTCTTGTCGGTGAGCGAGGACTGGGCGCTCTGCACGATTTCCAGGGCGCGGTCGGGCTGGTCGGCGAGGAAGAGGTTCCACACCCGCGCGAGGGTGGCCGCCAGCCGCTCCTGGTCGTGGTCCGCCCTGCCGGCGGCATCCGCGAGGACGGCCTCGGCCCGCTGCCAGCGGCCCAGCTCGAACAGCGCCTCGCCGAGGAGGAGGGACACCGGTACCGTGTCGGCCCCGTCGGGGAGTGCTTCCAGGAGCCGGACGACCTGTTCGTACTGGTGGGCGTGGCGCGCCAGCGCGGCGGCCCGGACGATGAGGCCGGGGTCCGCGGTGCCGGTGGCGGCGAGCTGCCAGGTGGCCATGTGCAGGGCGTCGTCCCGGCGGCGGGCACCGCTGGTCCGGACCCGTTCGGTCTGCTGGAGGAGGATGTTCCGGCGGCGCAGGACGGGCACGTCGGTGCCGAGGAGTTCGCCGTAGAGCGGGTGGGCGAGCTGGACGGAGACGCGCTGCCCGTCGCTCAGGACCCGGATGAGCCCCGAGCGTTCCAGCCGCTCCAGCGCGGCGGGCGGGGCGACGGCCTCGGCGTCCGTGAGGGAGACCGGGCCGCACACCGCGAGGAGTTCGAGGGCGGGCCGCGCGTCGTCGCCGGAGACCTCCAGCCGGGAGCGGATCAGTTCCGCGAGACGGGGGGTGCCCGTCGGCCGGTCCTCCACCAGTTCCCAGATCTCGCCGTCGTTGGCGAAGGTCCCCGCGTCCAGGGCGCCGCGGATCAGCTCGCGGAGGTAGAGCATGTTGCCGCCGGACGCCCGCTGGAGTTCGTGCAGGGTCCGCTGCCCGACCGGTCCGCCGAGGATGGACCGCAGCACGGGCCCCAACTCCTCGATACCGAAGGGGCCGAGGTCGACGCGGAGGGTCGCGTCGTCGCTCAGCGCCTGCACCGCGCTGCCGACCGCCTCGCCGGTCCGCACCGTGCCGATGAGCCGGATGACCCGGGCGTCCATGAGCTGCCGGAGCAGTACCGCCGAGGTGGCGTCGAGCAGGTGGACGTCGTCGACCCAGATCGCCCAGCGGGACTTCTCGGGACCGGCAAGGGCCGTCGCGACCTCCGAGAACGCCCTTACGGGGTTGTCGAGATCGACGCCGTCGGGGATGAGGTGGGCGACGGCGCCCAGCGGCACGGCGGAGGCCGGGGCGGTGGCGCTCGCGCGGGCCGTGCGCCACTTCCGTCCGGCGGCGCGGGCGAGGAACTCCTCGGCGAGCCGCGACTTGCCGACGCCGGCGGCGCCGTGAACGACCACCCCGCGGCAGCGGGGGGTCTCCCAGGCCCGGTCGAAGGCCCGGAGCTCGCGTTCACGGCCCGCGAGGGGCCAGTGGGACGCCTCGTTCTTGGCCGTCACGCCCGGCCCCGCCCTTCCGGGCCACCGGGACGACCACATGACGGTTCGGGGAGCGGAGAAGCAAAGTCGTCAAGTCGGCTCATTGGCCGATTTTAGCCCACCCGGGTCGGCCCGCGCCCCTCCGTCACCGCACCGGCATATGACCGAACGGGGCGACGGGGGTGGCGGGATTCGTATGCCGCGGACTGACCCGCGCGTCAGTTGACGGGCGCGAAGGTGCGGAGCCGGTAGTCGAGGATGCAGCCGCCGTCCGGCTGCTGGTCCACCATTCTGCCGCCGCGGTCGAGGTTCCGCAGGGTGGCGTGGGTGAGGGGCTCGGTGAACTCCGTGACGTTGCAGGTGTCGTCGCTGGCGCTGGTGTAGTCCCAGTCACGGAAGTGCGCCGAGAGCCGGACGCGGTCACCGGGGTAGACCTTCAGCAGGACCACGTTGTTGTTCTTGGCCTTGGGGTTGTCGCACCGCAGGTAGCTGGCGGACTTGCACATCATGACCTTGTCGAACCCGTACCAGACGTCGTCGTCCAGCCGCTTGAGGCAGTCCTTGGCGTCGTTGTAGCCGGCGGTCTCGTTGCTGTACCGGGGGTACTCCCAGTGCTCCCCGTCCCAGGAGTAGCAGTTCGCCTGAGGCTCCCACTTGCCCCAGTTCAGACGGGTGCCGGAGGCCCGGGCGCCGGTCGCCGTGGTGTGGGTGGCCATCGTCCCGAACGCCTCGGACTGGTTGCAGAAGTCGACCAGCGTCGCGCAGTCCCCGGCGTCCGCCGGCTTGTACCGGACCCACTCCACGGCCACCAGGTACGCCTCGGGGTCCGCGGCCTGGGCGGGCGCGGCCGCGCCCAGGGCCGTCAGCAGGCCGACCGCGGCCAGGGAGGTCAGACGTCTCACAGTCCTGCGCATGGAGTTCTCCTCGGTACGGGATGGACGTCTCCGCCGGGCCGCGGCGACTGCGGCGGCCGGGCGGGACAGCACCGGACCTTAGGAGAACAGGGCGGCACCGGTCCTGAGCACGGTCTGCTCAACACCCTGGCCCGGAATTCCGGGACCCCGCCCCACCAGGGTGAGTACCACGTGTGCACGGCTGAGTACTCATTGCTCTGACAGCCTTCCGAGCTGGACTCCACAGTGGTCCTGACACCCCATCAACATGGAGTTTTCAGTGACGAGTTCCCTCAGACGGCGCATCGCGGCCACCGGCATGATCTGCGCGGCTGTCCTCGGCGCCTCCTCGACCGCGGCGAACGCCGCGGTCGAACCGTCGGCCAACCTCATGGACGGCACCGCCATGTCCACGAAGTGCACTGCCTGGACCGCGGGCGACCGCGCCGGAATCACCTTCCGGGCGTGCATCATCGACGGCTACCCGCACAACAGCCTCACCAGGTCGGACCGCGTCGCGCTCGAAGTCCGCAACACCACGGGCGGACCGGCGATCGTCTACCTCAACGGCGAGATGCGCAAGCAGTCCGCCAACCCGGCCTACGGCGTCAACGGAACGAAGGTCATTCCGTACGGCCCTCCGACCGGATACGTGGTCGTCAGCGGCAGCAGCTACACCTGGTACGGCGCGTGGCTGGCCGACGAGTGGGCCTTCTGGGAGCAGACAGACACGCGCGAGTCGGCTCGGGCCCAGCTCGGCACGGCGCCCTACGCCAAGTACACCGCTTGGACCGAGTCCAACGCCTGATCCCCTCCCCGGCGCCCCGCTGCGGCGGGCCTTCCCCCGGCACCGCTGCCGGCGGGCGCGCCATTTCGGGGAGGCAGTGCTTGCGCGGCACCGGCGGCGTCCGCCGTGCGAGCACTGGTCGGCGGCCGGCCCGTGATCCGGCCGCCGACCACCCGGGGGTGCCGGACCTGCCGTCCGGCGCCCCCGGGCACACGGAGCCCCGGCGCTCCGCGGTGGTCCGGGCCGTCGCCCCTACCTCGGCACCGCGTGCCGTACGCAAGGAGTCGAACGTGTCATCGCACCTGTGGGAGCTGTTCTCGGCAGCCGCGTCGCCGGGCAGCCGACTGCACCTTCCTTCCGCTGCGGGCGGGCCCCCGGGGGTGCCGCTGCCGCGGCTGTACGAGGACGCCGAGCACACGGCCCGCGCCGTCGGGCGCCGGATCGCCCGGGACGACCGCCCGGCGCGTCTCGGCATCCTGATGGCCAACGGCGAGCCCTGGCTCCGCGGCTTCCTGGCCGCGATGCGCCTCGGGGCCACCGCGGTGCCTCTTCCGCTCCCCGTCGCGTTCTCCGGACCGGACGCCTACGCCCGGCACATCGCCCGGCTCGCCCGGCAGGCGGGCCTGGACGCCGTCCTCGTGGACGCCTCCCTCGGCCGGCATCTGTGTGCCCGGGTGACCGACACCGTGGCTCCGTGCCCGGTCGTCGACGTGACGGACCCCGTCCCGGGGGCGGGCGCGCTGCCGTCCCGCCTCGATCCGGACGCCCTGGCGGTCGTGCAGTACACCTCGGGCAGCACCTCGGCCCCCAAAGGGGTGGCGCTCACGCACCGGAACGTCGCGCACGGCCTGGAGACCCTGGGCGACAGCCTCGGCTGGCGGGCGGACGACGCCTGGGGGGTGTGGGTGCCGCTCTTCCACGACATGGGGCTGATCACCGCGCTCGCCGGTCTGGCACGCGGCTCCTCCGTGTGCCTGTGGAGGCCCGCCGACGCGGTGCGCCGCCCGATGGACTGGCTCGCCTCGTTCGCCGCCTCGCCGGCGACCGCCGTCAGCGTCCCCAACTTCTACTACGACCTGCTCTGCTCCTCCGCCGCGGAGAGCGGCGTTCCCGAGGGGCTCGACCTCTCCCGGTGGCGGATCGCGGCCAACGCCGCGGAACCGGTGCAGCACCGGACGATGACCGGCTTTCTGCGCACCTTCGGACCGCACGGGCTGCGGCCCAGCGCTCTGCGCCCCTCCTACGGCATGGCCGAGGCGACGCTGCTCGTCAGCACCCCGCAGCCGTCGGGCCCGTGGCGGACCGTCGGCGTGGACCGCGACGGGCTGGCGGTCGGCGAGCCCGTCGTGCTGCGCACCGACGGCACCGGCCGCCAGGTGGTCGGCTGTGGGCAGGCCGCGCGGTCCATGGGAGTGCGGATCGTCTCGCCCAGGGGCGAGGTCTGCCCGGAACTCGTCCTCGGCGAGGTGGAAATCAGCGGACCGCCCGTCACCGGCGGCTACCTGGACACGCCGGCCGACCAGCAGCCGTTCCGCCCGGACGGCTGGCTGCGCACCGGGGACCTGGGCTTTCTGCACGACGGCGAACTGTTCGTCACCGGGCGCCTGAAGGGCGTGGTGACCGTGCGGGGCCGGAACTTCCACGCCGAGGACGTCGAGGAGATCGTGCGGGGCACGGCGGGCGCCGACCGGCGGCGGGCCGCCGCGCTCGCGTGGGACAGCGGCGACCGCGAGGAGATGGTGGTCCTGCTGGAGAGTTCGCTGCCCCCGCTCGCGGCCGAGGAGCTGGCACGCGCTGCCCGTAACCGGGTGACCACGCATCTCGGGCTCCACGCGGTCCGGGTGGTCCCGGTCCCGCAGTCGACCATCCCCCACACCTCCTCGGGCAAGGTGCGGCGCCTCGCCGCGCGGGACTTCTACGCGGACCTGGTGCGCCAGGTGCCGCGTGTCGCGGAAGGAGTCGGCTGACCATGGCATCGACGCAGAGCACGGGCCCCCGCACCGAGGGCACCCACGAACAGGGTCCCTCCGCCCCGGGGCACGGTGGCGCGGCGGCGGCCGGCAGTACGGCGCCTGCCGGCGGAGCCCCCGTGCTCCCCGCCGCGCCCCGGGCCTCGGCGGCGCTGCGCCAGGCGCAGCATGCGGTGGCCGAGGTGCTGGGCTGGCCGGACGCGTCCCGGGTGGCCCCCGAGCGGACGCTGACCGAACTCGGCGTCGACTCCCTCGGAATGTTCCGCCTGCTGCAGACGGTGGCCGCCCGGACCGGGGCGCACATCCCGGAGACGGAGCTGTTCGACGTGGTGAGCGTCGCCGACCTCGCGGATCTCATCGCCCCGGAGCTGGAGCCCCGCGATCCCGGCGGGGGGCGGGCGCAGTGGGGCCGGTGACCGCCGGGCACGAGCTCGCCGGGGACGCGTTCCCGCTGACCCCCATGCAGCAGGCGTACTGGGTCGGCCGCCGCGGGGACCACGCCCTCGGCGGGGTGGGCTGCCAGGGCTACTTCGAGTTCGACGGGACGGGCGTGGACCCGGACCGGCTGGGCCGCGCCGCGAAGCTGCTGGTGCGGCGGCACCCGATGCTGCGCGCCCGGTTCCTGCCAGACTGCCGCCAGCGCATCGGCGCGGACTCCCTGTGGCCGGGCGTGACGGTGGACGACCTGTCGGCCGTCCCCGACCCCGCTCCCGCCCTGGCGGCGACACGGGAGCTGATGACGGGCCGGTGCATGGACGCCGAGTCCGGCGTCCTGTTCGACGTCCGGCTCTCGCTGCTGGCCGAGGAGAGGTCCCGGCTGCACGTCCAGGCCGATCTGCTGGTGGCCGACGCGCACAGCATCCGCATCCTGCTGGCGGACCTGCTGCGGCTGTACCTCGACCCGGACGAGGCGGCCGACGACGGCGACACCGGTGACAGCGGGACGCGGGACGGCTACTCGTTCGCCGACTACCTGCGCGACCGCGCGACCGCGCCGGGTGACCGCCGCGAACGGGAGCGCGCCTACTGGGCGGAGGCTGTCCCGGAACTCCCCGGGCCCCCGGCCCTGCCCACCGCTGCGGCTCCCGAGACCCTGCACGGGCCGGTGTTCACCCAGCGCCGCCACGCACTCGACGCCGCCGCGTGGCAGCGCTTCCAGGAGCACGCGCGGCGCCGCGGTGTCACGCCGGCGATGGCCCTTGCCACCGCCTACGGCGAGGCGGTGGGCCGCTGGAGCGCCGAGAACCGGTTCCTGCTCAATGTCCCCGTACTGGGACGGTGGGACGCGGACCCTCGGGTGCAGGGCATGGTGGGCGACTTCTCCAACACGGTCCTCGTGCCCCTGGACACGGGCCCGCCCGCCGCCTTCGCCGACCGCGCGGCGGCCTTCCAGCGGGCCTTCCGCCGCAATCTCGCGCACTCCCGCGACCACTTCGGGGTCGAGGTGCTGCGCGAGATCACCCGCCGGGACCCGGCGCGGCCCGGCAGTGCTCCGGTGGTCTTCACCTACCACGTCACGGACGGCGACTTCGTGTCCGAGGAGTTCCGGCGCACGCTGGGCGAGCTGACCCACACCGTGACCCAGACCCCGCAGGTGTGGCTCGACCACCAGGTGTTCCAGCTCGGCGGCCGCCTGGTCCTCAAGTGGGACGCGGTCGAGGGGCTGTTCCCGCCGGACGTCCTGGACGGCATGTTCGCCGCGTACACCGCGCTCGTGGACCGGCTGGCCGCCTCGCCCGACAGCTGGCGGGCGGTGCCCGCCCTCCCCGTCCCCGGCGAGCAGGTCCGGGCGCGGGAACGCCGGAACGACACGGCCGCTCCTGTGCGCCGCGCCGGACTGCACGAGCGCTTCTTCGCCCTCGCGCGCTCCCGTCCCGACAGGCCTGCGGTCGTCTTCGCCGACCGGACCATCGACTACGGCTGCCTCGCGGACGCGGCCCTGCGCGTGGCCGCCCATCTGACCGGTTCCGGTCTGGTGCCCGGCGAGCCGGTGGGCGTGTGCATGCCGCGCGGCACCGCCCGTGTCGCCGCGCTTCTCGGCGTGCTCGCGGCGGGCGGCGCGTACGTCCCACTCTCGCCCGGCCATCCGGCCGCCGTGCGGGAGCGGGTCGTGCTCGGCGCGGGCGCCCGGCGGGTGCTGGCCCCCGCCCGGGGCGGCTGGCCCGAGGGCGTCACCGCGGTTCCCTACGAACGGGCCCTGAACTCCGTCCCGTTGTCCGCGCCCCGGCCGGTCGACCCGGACCGCGCCTGCTACATCATCGCCACCTCGGGGTCGACCGGCGCGCCGAAGCTGGTCCAGGTGCCGCACCGGGCGGCGGTGAACACGGTGGAGGCGGTGAACGACCGGTACGGCGTGGGCCCGCACGACCGGACCGCCGCGCTGGCCGAGCACACCTTCGACCTGTCCGTCTACGACCTCTTCGGCCTGCTGTCGGCGGGCGGCTCCCTGCTGATGCTCTCCGAGGAGGAGCGCGAGGACCCCGACACCTGGCCGGAGCTGGTGGAACGCCACCGGGTCACCCTGTGGCAGGGGGTCCCGGCCACCCTGGAGATGCTGCTCGACTCCCTGGGGCGCCGCCCCCTGCCGTCCTCGCTGCGCCTCGCGCTGCTCTCCGGCGACTGGATCGGCGTCCGGCTGCCGGACCGGCTGGCCCGCGCGGGCGGTGGGCGCTGCCGCCTGGTGGCCCTCGGCGGCCCCACCGAGACGGCGATCTGGTCCAACGTGTACGAGGTCGGCGAGAAGGGCGTCCCGGCGGGCTGGCCCTCCGTGCCCTATGGGCACCCGCTGCGCAACCAGCTCCACCGGGTGGTGAATCGGGCCGGGCGCGACTGCTGCGACTGGGTGCCCGGTGAGCTGTGGGTCGGCGGGCCCTGCCTCGCCGACGGCTACGCGGGCGACCCGGAGCTGACAGCCGAACGGTTCACCGAGCACGACGGGCGACGCTGGTACCGCACCGGGGACATCGTCCGCTACCGGCCCGGCGGCACCCTGGAGTTCCTGGGGCGGGACGATCTCCAGGTCCAGCTGAACGGGTACCGGGTGGAGCCGGGCGAGGTCGAGGCCGCGCTCCGGGAGCACGGGCAGGTCGCCGAGGCGGTCGCAGTGGTCGATCCGGCCTCCGCCGCTCCCCGGCTGACCGCCTTCGTCACCCCGAGGGACGAACTGGTGGACACCGCCTCCGTCGCCGCGCACCTGCGCGACCGCCTGCCCTCGCACCTGCGGCCCTCGGTCTGCTTCGTCGTCGGTGAGCTGCCCCGGACAGCGAACGGCAAGACCGACCGGGCCACGCTGCGGGACTGGGCGGCAGCCCAGCCGGCGGAAACCACGTCCGGCGAGCCGCCCCGCCCCGGCTGGGAGACCTGTGTCGCCCGCGAGTGGTCCCGGCTCCTGAAGCGCCCGGTCCGCGACCGAGAGGACGACTTCTACGCTCTCGGCGGCGACAGCGTCCTCGCCACCCGGCTGGCCCGGGCCTTGCGCGCCCGCGCCGGTTCGGCGCTGCCCGTGCGCCACCTGTTCGCGGTCTCCACGGTTCGCGCGATGGCGGAGCTCTTCGCCCCTCTGCCATCGCCGCCCGACCCGGGCCCCGAGACCGAGACCGAGACCGAGGCTGCGAATGCGACTGCGACTGCGACCGAGGGCGTTGACGAAGCACGAGAGGACGGAACCCCGTGACCGAGCACAGCAGGAGCACCGAGCTGCTGCGCGCACTCGCCGAGGAGGAGGGCCGGCGCGACCCGTACCCCCTCTACGACGAGCTGCGCCAGCTGCCGGTCGCCTACGACGACCACCACAAGGCGTACGTCGTCACCGGATACGCCGACTGCCGGACCGCCCTGTCGGGGAGGGACTTCGACAGGCCGGCGTCGGACTTCTTCGACCGGCGCATCCCGGGCTGGCGCGAGCATCCCGCGATCGTCTGCGGCAGCCGCATGATGCAGTTCGGCGACGCGGAGAGCCACGCACGCCGGCGGGGCGCGGTCGCCGACTACTTCACCCTCCGCCGGGTCAGGGCACTGGTCCGGCAGGAAGAGGCCGACGTGGAACGGCTGCTGGACGACCTGGCCGGTGCGTTCGAGCGGGACGGGGTGGTGGACCTCCAGGCCGGGCTGTCCGTCCGGCTGCCCTCGGTGACCATCGCCGCCCTCTTCGGCATCCCGGAGGAGGACGCGACCCGGTTCCGCCCGCTGGTCATGGCCATCGTCGCCGGTCTGGAACCGGGTCTGACGCCCCAGCAGCTCACCGCCTGCGACCACGCGTACGCCCGGCTCCACGACTACTTCGCGCGGGTGGTGGCGGAACGTCGGCGCGTCCGCCGCGACGACCTGTCCGGGCACATCGTGGCGAGCCACGACGCGGGCGCGCCCACCGGGCTGCTCGCCGAGGAGATCGTCCCCATGTTCCTGTCGCTCTTCGCCGCCGGGACCATGAACACCGGGAGCTTCATCGGGAACGGGGCGGTGGCACTGCTGAGCACTCCGGGGCAGGCCGAACTCCTCCGGCGGGACCCGGAACGCGCCGAGGACGCGGTCACCGAGATCCTCCGCTACGACGCCCCCATGCAGTTCACCCGCCGGACGACCGTCGCCGACACGGAGATCGGCGGCACGGCGGTCCCCCGGGGCAGCCATCTCGCGGTGGCGCTCGGCGCCGCCAACCGGGACCCCTCGGTGTACGCCGACCCGCACGCGTTCCGGATCGGCCGGCCCGGCCCCACCCCGCTCAGCCTGGGCGGCGGCCGGTTCTACTGCATCGGCGCGGCCCTCGGCCGGCAGGAGGGCTCCCTGGTCTTCCGTCGGCTCTTCCGACGCTTTCCCACCCTGCGGCTCGCGGGTACGCCCGTGCCCAACCTCCGCGCGGTGCTGCGCGGCTACCTGGAGGTTCCGGTGGCCCTTGAGGCCGGGGCGACGGGAGCCGCAGCGTGACAACCCCTCCCTGGCAGGTCTGGCTGCGCCGGCTCACCCGTCCGGAGACACCTCGGTCACGGCTGTTCTGCTTCCCGCCCGCCGCCGCGGGCGCCTCCTACTTCCGCGGCTGGACCGGTCTGCCCGAGGACGTGGAACTCTGGGCGGTCCAGCCGCCGGGCCGGGAGGACCGCCTCGGCGACACGGGCCCCGGCACGGTCGTGGGCACGGCCACCGCCGTCGCCCAGGCCCTCCAGTGGGTGAACGGCGTGCCGTTCCACTTCCTCGGGCACAGTCTCGGCGCGCTGGTCGCCCACGAGACGGTGCTGCGGTTGCACCGGCAGTCGATGCCGATGCCCCGCCGCCTCTTCGCCTCGGGCTGCGCCGCCCCGTCCGCGCACCGCGTCCGCGCCTTCGAGGCGGCCGACGAGGGCGCGGTCGGCGAACTACTGGTGTCGCTCGGGGCCGCGCCCGAGACGCTGGCCGACAGCGACGCGCGAGCCCTGGTGCTCGGCGCGGCCCGCACCGACCTGGCCATGTTCTTCCGCCACCGGCCGGACACCGCACCGCTGCCCTGCCCGGTCACCGTGCTGAGCGGCGCCGACGACCCGTCCGTACCGCACGCCGCCCTGGCGGCGTGGCAGGAGGCGTCCCCGTCCCCTGTGGAGCAACTGGTCTTCCCGGGGACGCACCACTTCCTCCGGGAGAGCGGACCGGCGGTGGCCGAGGCCCTGGCGTCCCTGCTCGAAGCCCCCTGAGGGCGCACGGGACGCCGGGGAACGGCTGCCGGCACCGCGCCCGGACGCGGCCCGGGACCCCGGAGTCCGGACTTCGGAGCCCCGGGCCGGTGCTTGTCAGATCCAGCCGCGTTCCCTGGCCCGCAGCGCCGCCTGCGCGCGGCAGCCGGCGTCGAGGAGCCGGAGCACGTCGGCGACGTATCTGCGGTACGTGCGCACCGAGACCCCCAGTTCACGGGCGGCCGCCTCGTCCTTGGTGCCGTTGCACATGCGGGCGAGGACCAGCAGCTCCCGCTCGCCCGGCTCCGGACCCGAGTCCGACCCCCCACCGGGTGACACGGCGGCCTCGAAGGTCTCCCCGGTCTCCCAGATCCGTTCGAAGAGGGCGACGAGGTGGGTGACGAGTCCGATCCGGCGGGCGAACACGGCACCGCGTGAGGGGTCCCGCGGATCGACGGGCACCACGGCGGTGCTGCGGTCGTAGACCGCCATCCGCTCGGCCGTGTCCCCGGCGACGACCCGTATCTCCCCGCCGTGGGCGGCGAGTTCGCGCAAGTAGTCCCTAGTGGGCGGGTGCTCCAGTGCCCGGTGCGCCACCACGCTCCGCACGCGGACGCCCCGCCGCAGGCAGCGCAGGTCCCGCCTGCGCGAGCGGACGATCCCGTCCAGGGACGGATGGAGGGAATCCGCCACGGCGAGGACCTCGTCGCGGGCGAAGAAGGCCAGGTCGTCGATCCGGTCGTGGATGTCGTCCGCGTGCTCCAGCTGCTCGACGCCGGGGGGCGTCTCCGCGCAGGTGACGGCGTCCGCCCGGAGGCCGTCGAGGAGGTGCCGGGACCGCGTCACCCGGCCCACCTCCTCATGCAGTTGGCCGAGTCTGCGGTCCACCAGGCGGGCGAGCGCGCTCTCCGGTTCGGCCGGGGAAACGGGCCCGCCGGGTCCGGCCAGGTGGAGCAGACCGAGTTCGCTCAGTTTCGCCACCCCGTCGTGGATCTCGGTGGGGCGCGCGTCCAGGACCCCTTCGAGGTCTCCCGCACGCGCTCCGGGTCTGCGGAGGAAGTAGCGGTAGCACTCCTCCTCCAGCGCCGAGACCCCCAGTACAGCCAAGTCGTTCGCGGCCATGCCCAGCACCGTCCTGTGTCCTGCGGGCGATACGCCCGCTGTTCCGGTCCGCACCCCACCCTGGTGGCGCGGTCCGCCGCCGGGCCAGAGCCGGGTCTACTCAACCCCCGCGCCCTCTCCGCCGCCCGTTGAGCGGCGGGTACTCAACTTCCGTCGGCTGCTTGCCCGCTGCCGGGATGCGGGACCACGATCTGCGGCGCACAGGGGTCGACGTCCGACCCGCCGACCGTCGGCCGACGAGCGAGCAGCGACGGCCGACGGCCGACGACCCGTGAGGAGTCCCATGTCCCGAACCCGGGCGCGCCGTCGCGCCCTGCCCGCCGCGGTGCTGACCCTCCCCCTGCTCCTGACGGGTGTGCCCACCCAGCCGGCCCACGCCTTCGGCACCATCAACGGGGCCGGGCAGCACGCCGAGCACGAGCGCATCACCCGGGCGGCCCTCGCCTGCGCTCCGGGCCGGGCCTCAGACGGCCGCTGCTTCGAACCCCGGTCCCTGGACCAACTCGCCGGGCGCACCGGCACCTTCGGCGCGGTCGGTGCCCCCGACTCGGACGAGAACCTCACCCTCGCGGCCCACTGCGACAACGCGGACTTCCTGGACGCCCCGGGATACGCCCGGACCCGCGCCCAGGCCAGCGCACAACTGGTCGCCTGCGTCCAGCACCTCCAGCGGCGTTTCGCGGAGGGCATCGCCGCGGCCCCCGCCGTACTGACGGCGAACGGCACGGGTGTGCGCGGCGCGGAGACCGACCTGTCGAGCGACTGCACCTTCGTCGGCGGCGTCGCCGGCCGCGCGAAGTGCAACGCCGTCGAGGGCTTCGGCCGCGCCCTGCACGGGGTGCAGGACTTCTACGCGCACAGCAACTGGAGCGACTCCCCCATCGCGATCCTGCCCGTCGGTCCGCGCAACCCGCCGGGTCTGCGCCGCACCGGCGCCTCCCCGCTGCTGGCCCTGTCCACGGGCGTGCCGCCCGCCGCCTCGTCGGTGCCGCGCGAGCTGAGCACCGGCTGCTTCTCGCTGCTGTGGGGGTGCGAGGGGCGCATCCGCCACGACGATCTGAACAAGGACCACGGGCTGATCGACCCGCGGACCGGGGAGGCCGGTTCGCCGGCCACGCCGCGCGGCCGGGTGGAGGGGAACTTCGCGCGCGCCGTGCAGAACGCGGTCGCCGACACCCGCCGCCAGTGGAACGACTTCCGGAACCGGCTGATCGCGCTGCACGGGGCGGAGCGGGGGGCCAGGATCGCCTGTGCGCTCACGAGCGACACGCCGGTGCAGAGCTGCCGCTAGGTGCATTGATCACGAGCGTTGTTGACACGGCCCTGGTCTTGAACATGGCGAAGACCTCCGGTGTGGTGGGAGCTGTCTGGGAACTCACCTCACCGGAGGTCTTCGTGGCCCACCGTAATGCCCGGCTGACCGTCTTCGGTAGGAGACTGCTGGTCGAACGTGTCTGCTCAGGCCGTCCGGTCGCTCATGTGGCCGCCGAGATGAGCACCTCCCGGGCCACGGCCCGTAAATGGATCCGCCCATGGCGGGCCGAGGGCGATGCCGGACTGCACGACCGGCCGAGCCGGCCTCGCACGAGGCCCC